>CAISLL010000275.1 GCA_903886165.1 uncultured beta proteobacterium
CCGGCTTCAAAGGCGACGCTGCCATCAATGTTGAAAGTGGTGAAGCCGCGGCTGCCACCGTTGAGGTCGCCTTCGTTGGCTGTCACGAACTGGGTTTTGGAAATCCAGGTCACACCATCGGGTTCGCGCAAACGGTTGGCTTGTGTCTCGGTCAAGTTCACTTGGTTGGGACGCGGTGCATCCGTCAAGTCGACCTTGTCCAGCGTCACGCTGCCGGCGCTGAAATGTTTGGTGATTTTTCCGGAAGCCAAATCAATCAAGGCAATGTGGTTGTTCTCCTGAAGCGTCACAACCGCGAGGTTGTCATCATTGATGTCCACGTATTCCGGCTCAGGATCGCTTGGGTACAGCATGGCGTCCAGTCCAGCCAGGCTCACGTTACGCGTTTTCCAGGTGGCTGGCGCACCCGCCACGTCCACGATCACCAAACTGCCTGCGGGCAGCTGTGGCAAAGCGCCTTTGTTGACGGTTTCGTCGCGCTCGTTTTCAATCACGATGGCAATGAATTTGCCGTCCTTGCTGCGCGCGATTGAGTCCGGCTGGCCAGACAGTGTGATCTCGGTTACAACCTTGCGGCTGGCAATGTCAATCACCACCAGCTTGCCGCTGGGGCTCACGAAATTGGGTGAGGTGTTGACAGCAACCAACGCATTCGCGCCCAGCACCGTCACCGAGGTGGGCTCGCCACCCATGGGCAGCGCACCCAGCGCTTTTGGTGCTTTGACGTCGGTGATGTCGACGAAGCCGATTTCGCCTTTCAGGCTGTTGGAATAGACCAAGGTCATGCCGTCTTCACTGGCAGCAACGATCTCAGGAGAAGTTGCCACATCTGTTTCGCACGACGCGCCGGGCTGCTGGCAGACGGCAAACGTGGCAGTGCGGTTGAAAAACATGCTCGCATTGGGTTTGGATGCCTCAGCCATTGCGGCTACGGCGTCGCAGCCGCCGCAGGCGGCAAGCACGGCGCTCATGATGATGCTGGCAGCAAACAGGCGAACAGGATGGCGAGAGGTCAGGTTGTTCATGTGTCAATCGAGTTAGAAGTGGGTTGAAAGGCATTTGTAGTGGCCATGCGTGACAAAGCCGTGACAAAACCGTGACGCAGTCAAAGGCATGACGCCGTTGGGAGCTGGAAATGCCGAAGCACCATTGCAAGGCCAGATTCTTTGCCATCGTTGCGTGACGCTTGTCGACATGGCTACAGATTCGTCATTCAATTGGACATGTGAATGTGCACAATGTGGGCCATGACTCAAAACACCACATTGATGTTTCGCGTGCTGACGGGCCTCTTTGAGCCATCGGCAATAGAACAACTGCCGGATGGACGTTTTTTGGTGGTTGAAGACGAAAAACAGCACCCTTTCAGCCTGGTCACCATCAGCCATGATGGCATCGTCACCAGCAAGGCGTTGCGGCCGGGATTTTTCCAATCCTTCAATGACTTCTGGGAGCTTGATGACCTGGAGGGATTGACACGCGATCAATCAGGGAATTTTTACGCTCTCACGTCGCATTCACGCGACGGTGATGGCGACGAGAAACAAGCGCGTGACAGGTTGGTGCGGTTTCGCATTGAAGGGAATGACGTGATCGAGCGAAAGGTTTCGTCCGGTCTCAAGCGCGCATTGGTGTACACACATCCGGTATTGGCTGCGGCGGCACGGATTCAGGATGTGAAGCGTGGGGGCGGACTCAATATCGAGTCACTGCAGATGACCCCGGACCAGCAGCGCTTGCTGATTGGTTTTCGCAGCCCGCTGCAAGGCAATCGCGCCATCATTGCCAGCGTGGAGAATCCGGCGGCGATTTTTGATGCTGGCGAGTCGCCCGTGGTGTCCACCACCCTGGTGACCCTGGACCTGGGTGGCAACGGAATTCGTGGTATGGCTCACATTTCTGCGCTGGGCGGCTACCTGATCATCAGTGGCCCGGCTTCGCGCGAGCAGGTGCATTTTGGCCTCTGGTTTTGGCGCGGTGGGCCAGAGACGTCGGTTCATCGGGTCACGGTGCCTGGGCTGGACGGTTTTGGAAATGCAGAAGGTGTGTGTGCTGCCAGAATGGACGGCCAGCAGAAAATCATCATCGTGTGTGATGACGGTAGCCGCAAAGACAAACGTGACGCACGTTACCTTCTGCTTGACCCTTCTCAGCTAAAGATGGCGCCTTGAATTGATAGCCAACGGAACACCTGACAACACCCATGGAAGACTATCAACTTGCGCTTCGCTTCGCTGTGGCCATCGGACTCGGGATGTTGCTGGGGCTCGAGCGCGAGCGCAGCAAAGGGGCAGACGGCGGCGCTGGTGTGCGAACCTTCGCGTTGATTGCCCTTAGCGGGGCCCTTGCCGGTTATCTTGGTGAACACTTGAAATTGGAATGGCTGGCAATGGCCATGTTCGTCGCTGTGGCTGCACTCGTTGTCAGCATGTACATGGCAACCGCACCGCTTGGCGACACGGGCATCACGACCGAGGTGTCGGCACTTTTGGCGTTTGTGCTGGGTCTGATCTGCGCACACGGTGAACTGCGACTGGCCAGTTGGGTGGCTGTGGCCATGGCCCTGTTGCTTGCGCTGAAAGACTGGCTGCACCAGCTTGCCAGTCGAATCAATGCGTCGGATGTCGAGGCAACGCTCAAATTTTGCATTGTCACGCTCATCATTCTTCCGCTGGTGCCCGACACCAACTACGGCCCGCCACCGATGGACGTGATCAATCCCTACAAGATATGGCTGATGGTGGTGTTGATTTCTGCGCTTAACTTCACCAGTTACTTGCTGATCAAGGTCGTGGGTGCCGAGCATGGCGTGGGCCTTGTTGGCCTGTTGGGTGGCCTGGCATCAAGTACCGCAGTGACCCTTGGGTTCTCGCAACGCAGTCGGCAAGCAGGCGAGGATGCCTCGGCGCTGGCATTTGGCATTGTGCTGGCCTGGACGGTGATGTTCTTTCGGGTGGTGATCATGACGGCGCTGATTGACTGGGAGCTTGGGCGCCAACTTGCACCCGTGATTGGGCTTCTGTGCGTGGCGAGTCTGGGCGCCTGTTATCGGCTGTGGCGAAGCTACAGGCAACGCCCACGTGGAGAGGTCAAACCTGGCAGTAATCCGTTTGAACTCGATGAAGCCATCAAGTTTGGCTTGCTGTTCGGCGTGGTGGTGGTGATCGCAAAAGCGGCGCAGGTCTATCTTGGTGACGCCGGGCTTTACCTGGCTGCCGGTGTGGCCGGGCTGACGGACGTGGACGCGATCACACTTGCCATGGCCAACCTTGCCCAAAGTGATGCCGCGAACCAGCAAGCTGCCGCACGCGCCATCGTCATCGCCGTGATGGCCAACACCCTGACAAAATGCGGCATGACGATTGGTCTGGGTTCACCCGAACTGCGCCGTATCACACTGCCGATTGCTGCCCTGCTGATCGGCACTGGTACCATTTGCGGACTTGTTCTGATTTAAAAATAGCCCAATGTCTGCTGCAACGGCGAAATCGATTTCTGTTTTAACTTGATGGTCAATGCTTCATGAAGTCACTCAAGAAAAAATCACCTCCTCAAGAGATCGAACTCAAACTGAGCTTGCCTGGAGCCAATATGGCAGACATGGCAAAACGCCTGGCACTGCTGCCCTTGCTGGCGCGTCGCAAAGCCTCCAGGCAGTCACTGCACAATGTCTATTACGACACACCGAATCAGGATTTGCGCCATCAGCAGGTGGTTTTGCGGCTGCGCCGTGTGGGTGGCCAAACGCATCCTAAATGGTTTCAGACCCTGAAGACCGGTGCGAGTGATTCTTCTGCCCTTAGTCGTCGCGGTGAGTGGGAAGTTGCCATTTCCGGCCCGGAGTTGAGCCTGGAGGCGCTCACGCCCACGGCCTGGTCTGACATTGACCCGGATAACGTTCTATTCAAAGATTTGGGACCCTGCTTCTCCACAAGTTTTGAGCGAACCAGTTGGCAAGTAAAAAAGCGTGATGGCACATGGGTTGAGGTCGCCCTGGACATCGGGCAGATCGAATCCGATGGCAAGCACGCGTCTATTTGTGAGCTTGAACTGGAACTAAAAGCGGGTCAACCCGCCGCACTGTTTGCCGTCGCGCGGGAGATTGCTCAGGTGGTGGCCGTGTTGCCGGCCAATCAGAGCAAAGCCGAACGTGGCTTTCTTTTGGCGCAGGGTGATCTGGATAAACCACAGCGCGTCCGAACCAACCGCGTCAGCCCGCACCTGACCAAGCCTGAACTCGCCCAACTCCTGTTGCGTGACATGTTTGCCCAGTTCACGACGAATCTCAATGGGTTGTGCACATCAGACGACCCGGAGGTCGTGCACCAGGCCCGGGTTGGCTGGCGGCGTTTCAAATCGGGTACGCGCCTCTTTCGCAAGATTGCTGGGGTGGCCGATGCACCGCCCCAGCTTGACCTGCAGCCACTTCTGTCAAGTCTGGGCGCGCTGCGTGACTTGGAGGTCGCCTTGACTGAAACGCTGCCGCCTTTGGTCGTTGACTACTGCACGGGGAACACCCGGCGTACAAAGTCCTGGCAGGCGTTGAGCGCAGAGTTGTCACAGGCTGCTCTTGAAGAGCGACTCGCCGTGCGCCACGCCCTTCAGGAGCCCAGTGTGGGCGCGAATTTGCTGTTGATTGCCGAATGGCTGGAAACCCTGTCGTTGGCAACCACCAGGTCTGACAAAAAGAGAAGCTTGCGCCACTGGGCAAAACGCCGGATATTGCGCCTGTACGAACGCCTGAACATGGCACAGAAGGAAGCATCCACGCCAGAGAGTCAACACCGCGTGCGCATCCTTGCCAAACGCCTGCGCTATGGCGTGGAGGCACTGCGAGACCTGTTGCCCAAAAGGCTTGCCGCTTTCTGCCATGACCAGGCCACCCATATTCAAACCACGTTGGGCAACTCCCGGGACATGTCACAAGCCTGCACACTGGTGGCTGGGTTGAATGCTGACCTGGCCATCACCGCGTTTTTGCACGATGTGGCAGAGAGTAAAAGTGTCATGAAACGGTCACTGAATTGACTCAGACTACTCAGGGTTTTCCCTTTGTCTTCAAGTCATTCGGCCAGTGCTGGCCGATCTTACCGAAAGTGACGTTGTCCATGTCCCACCCGCATTCAACAAGGCCAGCAGGGGCGACTGGCTCATTTTCGCGTCAGATTGCCATGGTTCTCACCATGGTACTGGCGGTTGCCATGCTGGGCGCCACCATTGGGTATTGGTCCCTGCACCGTGTCACAAATGGCACTGAACACATGGTCAAGGAGGTCATGACGACCGAGCGGCTGACGGGTGACTTGCAGCGCAATGTGCTGGTCAATGTTGCGCGCTCCCAAGCCTTTGCCCTCAGCTCCGAGCCGCAGGTGGGTGATGCCCTGATGCCTGAGATCAATGCGACATCATTGCAGATAGACGCCTTGTTGCAAAACCTGACCTCCGTATTGACAACATCCGGTGACAGGGCCATTTTGACGCGAATGACCCAAGCTAACATCGAATTCACCAAGGCCCGCCAGGCGTTGACAGCGGCGCGTGAGGGTGGTGTCACCGCCAACATTGAGAAGGTCTACATCGAGCGTTTCACTCCGGCCGCCAATGTTTTGCAACAGACGGTGACACAACTCGGTGATGCCCAGCGCGCACAAATAGAGGTGTCGGCCACTGAAATCAGCCAGCTAAGTTTGAATGCCCAGTGGGGTTTGGTGTTGTTCAGCCTGTGTGCCCTGCTACTGGGGGGTGTTTTGTCGGTGTGGTTGGTGCGCAATATCACCCGACCCATCCAGCAGGCGGTTGACACGGCCAACCGCGTGGCCGCGCTGGACTTGACTTCCAGCATCGATGGGCACCACCGGGATGAAGCCGGCAGGCTGCTGATTGCGCTGGGAAAGATGCAAACCTCTTTGCACACTTTGGTTGAGCAGGTCCAAGGTGCCAGCCACGGTGTAGCTGAGGGAGCCACGCAGATAGCGGCTGGCAACCTTGACTTCTCCAGCCGAACCGAGATGGCTGCCTCATTTCTGCAGCAAACCGCTGCATCGATTGAGGAAGTCGCCCAGACCATGCATGCCTCACTGCAGGCGGCTGCCCGGGGCGAGGCAATGGTCGAGTCAGCCACGCTGGAGGCCACCAGTGGCAGCGCGGTCATGTCTGACCTGATGCACACCATGGATGACATTCGAACCTCTTCAAGCCAGATTGTGGAGATCACCGCTGTCATTGACAGCATCGCGTTTCAAACCAACATCCTGGCACTCAATGCGGCGGTAGAGGCGGCGCGTGCCGGTGAGCAGGGGCGCGGGTTTGCCGTGGTGGCGGCAGAGGTGCGCACCCTGGCCAATCGGTCAGCCGTGGCAGCCCGCGAGATCAAGGCGCTGATTGGTGCGTCGGCAGAAAACGTCAAGCTGGGTACCGTCAAGGTGCAGCAGGCGCGTGACACCATGGACACCATTGTTGAATCTATCGGACGCGTGTCCGAAGTGATTGGTGAAATTCACGCGGGCAGCAACGCCCAGGGCAACAGCATTGCAAGCATCAACGTAGCCGTCAGTCGGCTCGACCAGATGACCCAGCAAAACGCCGCCGTGGCGGAAGAGTCTGCGGCTGCCGCGCAAAATTTGCAGAACCAGGCCAGTGGCCTGCGGGATGTGGCAGGCCGGTTCAGATTGCCGGCGATGGCACTGGCGCCGTGCTGATTTGTTGGCTGCCAGGCGTTCCTTGATGCACCGTTCACCGCTCTTTATGGTCGTCGTCAGTTGGCGCCTGGGCCGCCTGTCCACGCACATTGGGCTTGCATTTGTTGCCGCTTGTGTGTATCCGTCCTTGAGTCATCCGGCGCAACGACGTTTCATGTGCTGGTGGTCGCGTGCCCTGCTCAGTCTGCTGAACGTGGCGCACACCAGCAGCGGTCAGCCGGCGCGGGAGAATCAGGCGGCCTGCCTGCTGGTGGCCAACCACATTTCGTGGCTGGACATCTTTGCGGTGAACAGCGTCACACCTGCCCAATTTGTTGCCAAGTCCGAGGTGAGTGGCTGGCCGGTACTGGGCTGGTTGGTGCAGCGTTCAGGCACCTTGTTCATCAGGCGCACGGTGCGCAGCGACACGGTGCGTGTGAACGACTGCATGGCTGGCTTGTTGCAGCAGGGCAGGGCAGTGGCGGTGTTTGCTCAAGGGACCTCGTCC
>CAISLL010000276.1 GCA_903886165.1 uncultured beta proteobacterium
GGCTGGCAAAGTCAAAGCTCCGGAAAAACCGTGCAGGACCGGCTAGAAACGGCCTTGAGCCAGTTCGCCGATCACCGTGTCTCAACCCTGTGTGCCGGCCGCACAGATGCCGGTGTGCATGGCTTGATGCAAGTGGTGCACTTTGACACTCCGTTGAACCGCCCCGAGCCGTCCTGGGTGCGCGGCCCCAACGCGCTGCTGCCCCGTGACATTGCGGTGCAATGGGCTAGGCAGGTACCTAATCACTTCCACTGCCGCGCCAATGCCCTGTCACGGCGCTATGCCTACAGCTTGCTGGAAACACCGGTGCGCCCAAGCGTTGACCGCGGGCGCGTGGGCTGGGTCTACCGCCCGTTGAGCCTCGAACGCATGCAACAGGCCGCGACACTGCTTGTCGGTGAACATGATTTCACATCATTTCGCGCCCGCGCCTGTCAGGCCTTGTCACCCGTCAAGCACTTGATGCGCATCGACATCAGCCGTCGTGGGGCCTATTGGCGTTTTGAATTTGAAGCCAATTCATTTTTACACCATATGATCCGCAACCTCATGGGCTGCCTGATTGCCGTGGGCGACCAGCGCCATCCACCAGAATGGGTGAATGAGGTGCTGGCCGCGCGTGACCGTGACGCCGCCGCCCCCACCTTTTCGCCTGATGGCCTGTATTTTTTGGGCCCGCGCTACGACCCGCACTGGGGCTTGCCTGAGCGCACGCCGCTTTTTGACGCACTCCCATGACACACGCGCCCTCTCAACCAGTGCCCGGCTTGTCGCGTACCCGCATCAAGATTTGTGGGCTGACGCGTGAATCGGATGTCGACGCGGCGGTGGCCGCTGGTGTGGATGCCATTGGATTTGTACGGTACGAGAAAAGCGCGCGCTATGTCTCCGTTCAGCGCGCCGCCGCACTGGCACGCAGGTTGCCGCCATTTGTCACCCCCGTCCTGCTGTATGTCAATGCCAATGCATCGAACATCATGGCTGATTGCACAAGCGTGACAGGGGCCATCGTCCAATTTCATGGTGACGAATCGCCGGCAGACTGCTGGCTCGCCAGCGGACAAGGACAGCGCCCCTACTTGCGCGCCGCCCGCATTCCCCTTGGCAACGCAGGTGGCAGCTTTGATCTCTTAAAATTTGCGCACGATTATTCACAAGCACAAGCCATCCTGCTCGACGCCTACGTGGACGGGTTCGGTGGCGGCGGGCACGCATTCAATTGGTCACTGCTTCCTCAAAACGTCAACGCTCACCTCGTCTTGAGTGGTGGGCTCAACGCTGCCAACGTCATCGACGGCATCACGCAGGTGCGCCCGCGCTGCAAATCACTCAGCGTTGACATCAGCTCCGGGGTTGAGGCGTCGGGGCAAAAAGGCATCAAGGATGCCGACAAAATTCACCAGTTTGTCGCAGCCGTGCGACAGGCAGACTCTATTTAAACATCAAATGGACACCTAGTGCTTATCATATAAGCACAAATTGCTATCAATTTTGTAATACCATGTTTGACTACCAACAACCCGACCTGCGTGGCCACTTTGGCATTTATGGGGGCAGTTTTGCCTCCGAGACTCTCACCCACGCCATCAATGAACTCAAGGTGGCTTACGCCAAATACCAGTTTGATGCTGAATTTGTAGCGGAATTCACCGACGAACTGGCCCACTTTGTCGGCCGCCCATCCCCCGTGTACCACGCGGCGCGGATGAGCCGTGAGCAGGGTGGTGCACAGATTTTCCTCAAGCGCGAAGACCTCAACCACACCGGTGCCCACAAGATCAACAACACCATCGGCCAAGCCATGCTGGCCCGCCGTATGGGCAAACCGCGTGTGATTGCCGAGACCGGCGCCGGTCAGCACGGCGTGGCCACTGCCACCATTTGCGCCCGCTACGGGCTCGAATGTGTTGTTTACATGGGCAGCGAAGACGTCAAGCGCCAAAGCCCCAACGTGTACCGCATGAAGCTGCTGGGAGCCACCGTGGTGCCCGTCACCAGCGGCAGCCGCACCCTGAAAGACGCGCTCAACGAAGCCATGCGCGATTGGGTAGCCAACGTCGACAACACCTTCTACATCATTGGCACCGTGGCCGGCCCCCACCCCTACCCGATGATGGTGCGCGATTTCCAGAGTGTCATTGGCAAGGAGTGCCTGGTGCAAATGCCCGAGATGCTGCAGGCGGCCGGCTGCAAAACAACGCAGCCAGATGCCGTGGTGGCCTGTGTCGGCGGCGGCAGCAACGCTATGGGCATCTTTCATCCTTACATCCAGCACGAAGCCACACAATTGATCGGCGTGGAAGCGGCCGGCGCAGGCATGGACAGTGGCAAACACTCGGCCAGCATCCAGCGCGGCAGCCCCGGCGTGCTGCACGGCAACCGCACCTATGTGCTGCAGGACGACAATGGCCAGGTCACGGAAACCCACAGCATCAGCGCCGGACTGGACTACCCCGGGGTCGGCCCGGAACACGCGTACCTGCACGACATTGGCCGCGCCCAATACGTTGGCATCACCGACACCGAGGCACTGCAAGCCTTCCACTACCTGTGCCGCACCGAGGGCATCATTCCGGCGCTCGAATCGAGTCACGCTGTGGCCTATGCCATGAAACTGGCCAAGACCATGCGCACGGATCAGTCAATTCTGGTGAACCTGTCAGGCCGGGGCGACAAGGACATTGGCACCGTGGCCGATTTGTCGGGCGCTGACTTTTTCTGCCGCCCCAGCTGCCAGGGTCAATCGGTCAAGGGTGGCCTGGCTGCAGATGAAGCTATTGTGAAAGTTGTCAAATGAACCCGACCCCACCGACACGCATTGCGAAAAAATTTACCCATTTACAAGCCCAGGGCCACAAGGCACTGATTCCCTTTGTCACCGCCGGCTTCCCGTTTCCCGACATCACGCCGGAACTGATGCACGCCATGGTGGCTGGCGGCGCCGATGTGATCGAGCTGGGTGTGCCGTTTTCAGACCCCAGCGCCGACGGCCCGGTGATCCAGAAAGCTGGCGACAAGGCGCTGGCAGCCGGGGTTGGTCTGGTGCAGGTGCTGGCCATGGTAAAAGCGTTTCGCCAGCAAGACAGCAACACGCCGGTGGTGCTGATGGGCTACGCCAACCCGGTGGAGCGTTACAACCAGAAGCACCCATGTGCGGACGGCGCCAGCGGTTTTGCGGTGGATGCCACTGCGGCCGGGGTAGACGGTGTGCTGATCGTCGATTACCCACCGGAAGAGTGTGAAGAGTTCGCGGCCGAGCTCAAGGCCCATGGCCTGGACCTGATCTTCCTGTTGGCGCCAACTTCCACGGACGAGCGCATGCAGCAAGTGGCGCGCATTGCCAGCGGTTATGTCTACTACGTGTCGCTCAAAGGTGTCACCGGATCCGGCGCACTCGACACCCGTGCCGTCGAAGCCATGCTGCCGCGCATCCGCGCCCATGTCAACGTGCCGGTTGGGGTCGGTTTTGGAATTCGTGATGCAGCCACGGCCAAAGCCATTGGCCAGGTGGCCGATGCCGTGGTGATTGGTAGCCGCCTGATCCAGTTGATTGACGCGCAAGCGCGCGACCAGGTGGCGGTCACGGCTGAAACCTTCCTGCGTGAAATCAGGACGGCGTTGGATTCATAATGCATACCCACCGTCATGCCGGACCCGATCCGGCATCCTTGCACCGGAATCACCTGGATTGCAGATTGAGTCTGCAACAACACCATCTGATGCAACGCCTGCAACATGCCCGGAGAAATGAATATGAGTTGGCTTGAGAAACTGCTTCCCCCAAAAATCCAGCACACCAACCCGGAAGAACGACGCAGTGTGCCTGGCGGCTTGTGGATCAAGTGCCCAAGTTGCGACGCAGTGCTGTACAAGACCGACCTTGAGCAGAACCAGAATGTCTGCCCCAGCTGCAGCCATCACCACCGCATAGGCGCACGGGCGCGGCTCGACGCCTTTCTGGACAACGAAGGCCGCTATGAAATCGGCCAGGAAGTGTTGCCTGTGGATGCGCTCAAGTTCAAGGACAGCCGCAAGTACCCGGAGCGTCTCAAAGAGGCGATGGAAAACACCGGGGAAACCGATGCCCTCGTGGTCATAGGCGGCACCGTGATGGGCATTGGTCTGGTGGCTGCGTGTTTTGAATTTGACTTCATGGGCGGCAGCATGGGCTCGGTGGTGGGTGAGCGCTTTGTGCGTGGTGTGCACACCGCCATTGAGCAAAAAGTACCCTTTGTCTGCTTCACTGCCACCGGTGGTGCGCGCATGCAGGAAGGCCTGCTGTCACTCATGCAAATGGCGAAAACCAATGCCGCCCTCACTCATCTGGCCAAAAAGGGCCTGCCGTTCATCAGCGTCCTGACCGACCCCACCATGGGCGGCGTCAGCGCCGGGTTTGCCTTTTTGGGCGACGTGGTGATTGCCGAACCCAAGGCGCTGATCGGGTTTGCCGGCCCACGGGTGATTGAATCCACCGTACGGGTGAAGCTGCCTGAAGGTTTTCAGCGCGCCGAGTTTTTGCAGACCAAAGGCGCGGTCGACTTGATCTGTGACCGGCGTGAATTGCGCAAGACCATCGCCGACACCTTGGCCATACTGACCCGCCAAAGCGCGGATGCAGTAGCCTGATCCATTCAGAGCATCAACGCAGCTGCCTGCAAATGCCCCAGCACAATCGCGGCAATTTGCAGTAGCACCAACAGTATCAGTGGCGACAGATCGATGCCGCCCACCAGCGGAACCACACGGCGAATCGGCATCAACAGCGGCGCCACCAACCGCTCAAGGATGTCGGCAATGGGTGAGCGGGTCTGAATCCAGGACAACACCGCAAAAACAATCACCATGCCTGTCATGCCAGAGATCGCCATGCGGATCAGGCCAAACGCTGCCAGAATCGGCACAGAAAGCAGCCCGCCAGCGGCTCCCGCCAGCAGCCACAAGACCCCAAATTCAGCCAACTGCAAAAAAAACGCAGCCGCCAGGCTGGCTGTGTCAAGCGCGCCAATCGAGGGCAACACGCGCCGCAGCGGCAACACAATCCAGTCCGTCAGGGCAAAAACAAAGCGCCCCAGCGGGTTGCCTGAGCGCGCCGACATGGGAATGCGCTGGTACTGCATGTACAGGCGCAGCAGGCACACGCCGCTCAAAATGCCGCAAACAACTTCTAGCAAAAGGGAAACAATTTGGTACAGCATGGAAATTTCTGTTCAGAGGAAGCCGCATAAGCGTTGACCACGAATCATAGCGACACCCCGGCCAACTAAAATAGCGGGTTATGTCGCAACGCCCCTGCCCGCGGCAACTCACCTCTTTCCAGTAGCTCCTTGATTGCTCCACATGTCTGACCACTCCATTGCCGCCCCGCACAATCCCGTACACCCGGACGAAAACCAGCTGATGCTGGAGCGTCGCGAAAAACTGAAGGTGCTGCGCCAGGCTCAGGCCGAAGGCAAGGGCGTGGCCTTTCCTAACGACTTTAAGCCCGCCAACCACGCGGCCGACCTGTTTGCCGCGCATGCCGGTCAAACCCCTGAAGGCCTGCTTGAACAAGGCGCAAGAGCCAAAGTGGCCGGGCGCATGATGCTCAAGCGGGTCATGGGCAAGGCCAGCTTTGCCACACTGCAAGACAGCACCGGACGCATCCAGATCTACATCAAGGGTGAAGACGTGGGTGCCGATGTCTACGCCGGATTCAAACACTGGGATCTCGGCGACATCGTGGCAGCTGAAGGCCTGGTGTTCAAGACCAAGACCGGCGAGCTCTCGATTCACGCCAGCAGCGTTCGCCTGCTCACCAAGAGTCTGCGCCCGATGCCAGACAAGTTCCACGGCATGCACGACCAGGAGATCAAATACCGCCAGCGTTATGTCGACCTGATGACCGACGAAGACACCCGCAAGCGTTTTATGGCGCGCAGCAAGGCCGTGTCGGGCATCCGCGAGTTCATGGTGTCGCACAACTTCCTGGAAGTTGAAACGCCCATGCTGCACCCGATTCCGGGCGGCGCCAACGCCAAACCCTTTACCACACACCACAACGCGCTCGACCAGCAAATGTTTCTGCGCATCGCACCCGAGCTGTACCTGAAGCGCCTGATCGTGGGCGGGTTCGACCGCGTGTTCGAGATCAACCGCAGCTTCCGCAACGAAGGCATCAGCGTGCGGCACAACCCCGA
>CAISLL010000277.1 GCA_903886165.1 uncultured beta proteobacterium
CCACACGGCCAGATGCCCCGCCTGGGTTTCCTTGCCGCCAAAACCACCGCCCATGCGCCGGCATTCGACCCGCACCGCGTGGCTGTCCAGCCCCAGCGCATGCGCCACCCAGTGCTGCACCTCGCCGGGGTGTTGCGTGCTGCTGTGAATCAGCCACTGGTTCTGTTCTTGCGGCAGTGCGTAGGCCACCTGGCCTTCCAGGTAAAAGTGTTCCTGGCCACCCACTTCCAGCCTGCCTTGCAGGGTGTGCGGCGCGCGCGCCAGGGCCTGCGCAGCGTCACCCCGGCGAACGGTCACCGGGGGCAGCACAAAACTTTGTGCTTTCAGGGCAGAGCGCACGTCCAGCACGGCGGGCAAGGGCTCGATGTCAGGCTGCACTTTGCTTGCGGCCTGGCGGGCCAGCGCCATGCTGTCAGCCACAACCACACCAATCACCTGTCCGACAAACTGCACCGTGTCTTGTGCAAACACCGGCTCATCCCCGGCAAAGGCTGCCAGCATCTTGTGGCCCGGCACGTCGGCTGCCAGCAGGACCGCGCGCACGCCGGGCAGTGTGAGTGCCGCCTGGCTGTCCACACCGAACAGTTTGCCGTGAGCCACTTTGGACAGAATCGGTGCGGCGTAAAGCGTGCCGCGCACCTCCGCGATGTCGTCGATGTAGGTGGCCGCCCCGGCAATTTGGGCAGCAGCACTTTCGTGCGGGTGAGATGTGCCGCTGGCCGGACCGGTGTCATGGCGCGTGGCCAATGAGGGAAGGGCGCTCATGCTTCTTCTCCTTCCATGTCGTTGGCGTTGAGGCTAAAAGATTCCAGACAGGTGTTTGACTGTCCCTGACTTTCCAGCCAAAAACGCTCCAGCAGGTTGCCCAGCACCTCGGTGCGATAAGCGGCGCTGGCCCGCATGTCGGAGATCGGTTGAAACTCGCTGCGCAGCGTGTCGATGGCTTGGGTCAGGCTGTCGCGGGTCCAGGGTTTGCCATACAGCGCCGCCTCGGTTTGCACAGCGCGCACCGGTGTTGCGGCGACCCCACCCACACCGATCGAGGCCTGTGTCACCTGGCCGTCCTGTAACTGCAGGTTGACGGCCAGGCACACCGCCGAGATGTCGTCCTCAAAACGCTTCGATACCTTGTAGACCCGCAGTAACTCGTCGGTCTGTGGCCGCGGAACCCGAATAAGGGCCAGCACTTCGTCTGCCGCCATGACGTTCTTGCGGTAGCCGGTGTAAAGTTTTTCCAGTGCTGCTTCACGCGCACCGCGCACACTCATCAACACCACGCTGGCGCGCAAGGCAATCAGCAGCGGCATGCTGTCGCCAATCGGTGATCCGTTGGCTATGTTGCCACCCAGCGTGCCCGAGTTGCGCACCGGCAAGCCGGCAAAGCGGCTGAAAAAGGCCTGCAGTTGCGGGCGATCCGCTTGCAGCGCGGCAAACGCGTCGCTCAAACTCACCGCTGCGCCAATCACGGTGTGGGTGTCCTGCGTCTCAACGCTCTTGAGCTCCGCCACACGGGTCACGTCCAGCACCTGGGCAAAGTCCATGTGTAACTTGTTGACCCACAGGCCCACATCGGTGCAACCCGCCACGATCTGTGCCGCAGGTTGTGCCGCACGCGCCGCCAAAAGCTCCTTCAGGTTGTTTGGGGAAATATATGAAAAATTAGCATCAGTTCCTTGTCTCGTATGCGCAAGTAGCTCTAATTGTTGTAGCAAACTGGTCTCGTCAGGGTAGACGCGTGGCAGCGCCGCCATTTGCTGTGCGGCATCCAGAATGGGCCGGTAGCCGGTGCAGCGGCAAAGGTTGCCGGACAGGGCCTCTTGCGCCAGAGTGCGCGTGACCGGTTCGTCTTTGAGTACATGGTTCTGGTATACGCCAAACAGGCTCATGGCAAAACCCGGGGTGCAGAAGCCGCACTGGCTGGCGTGGCACTGGTGCAGGGCCTGTTGCACCGGGTGCGGAGTGCCGTCAGGGCTGGACAGATCGGCCGCCGTCCACAGCGCCATGCCGTGAATTGAATGCGCCAGGCGGATGCAGCTGTTGACCGCGCTGTATTTGATGTGGCCTCCCTGCGCCTCGCCTAGCACCACGGTGCAGGCGCCACAGTCACCCTCGTTGCAGCCTTCCTTGGTGGCGTGGTGGCCCAGGTCCTCGCGCAGCAGTTGCAGCAGCGTACGGGTTGGGGCAATATGGGGCAGCGCGACGATGTCGCCACGCCAGAGAAATTTAAGCATTGGGGTGGTCATGGGCAGTCGGTGTCAAAAAGTGATCAGATGAAGGTCATACACGCAATGCACAGAGCATAGGATAAGTCAGGAGTGACCTTGCGTCCGGATTGCGGCAGAATGGTCAACGAAGCAAATGTCATACCCAGGCTCAAAAGGAATTGGCATTGATCTTGCATGACATATTGCCGAAGGTGGCCAGACAAACAATCAAGCTTTAACGCAAGTCATGCATTTTTTATTGGTTTTGCCAGTCAAAATTCGAACCAAACACATCGATCAACACCTTGCTCATGTCCACGCCAAGACTTCAACTCCAGCGCATCACCAAGCGATACCCCAGTGTGGTGGCCAACAGCGAGGTGTCCCTGACCGTCAGGCCCGGGGAAACCCACGCGGTGCTGGGCGAAAACGGTGCAGGCAAATCCACGTTGATGAAAATCATCTATGGCTCGGTCAAACCCGACGAAGGAAGCGTGTTATTCAATGGACAGGTGGTGCACATCAAGAACCCGCAAGAGGCAAGGGCGCTTGGCATCAGCATGGTGTTTCAGCATTTCAGCCTGTTTGACACCATCACCGTGGCCGAGAACGTGTGGCTGGGCCTGAACAAAAGCCTGAGCCTGCAACAAGTCACCGAGAGCATTGTGGCCAAGGCCACCGAATACGGCCTTGACATTGACCCGCTGCGCCCGGTGCACACCCTGAGCGTGGGTGAAATGCAGCGGGTCGAGATCATCCGTGCCCTGCTGACGAACCCGCAGCTTTTGATTCTGGACGAACCGACCTCGGTGCTGACACCGCAGGCGGTTGAAAAGCTCTTTGTGGTGCTGAAAAAGCTGGCCAGCGAGGGCTGCAGCATCTTGTACATCAGCCACAAGCTGCATGAAATCCGTGAGCTGTGCAATGCCTGCACCGTGTTGCGCGGTGGCAAGGTGACGGGTGTGTGCAATCCGTCCCAGGAGAGCAATGCGTCCCTGTCCAAATTGATGAGTGGTGCCGAGCCGCCGCA
>CAISLL010000278.1 GCA_903886165.1 uncultured beta proteobacterium
CGACGAAGACCCACCGGACAATACGCTTGAAGCCACGCAACAGGCCATGGTGCAAACCCAGCTGGCCAGCCCTTGCCGTGCCAAGATCCGGAACCAGAAAATCATGGTTCTGATTGGTGAGAGTCGCGATGACCAGTTGCGGGCAACTCAGGCAAGTTACAGCGGCCATTTTGATGCTCTCAACGCCCGCCTGCAGGGCCTGGGACTGAAAACGTTCACTCAGGCACAAATCAAGGCTCAAATCGCTCAAGCCGAGGTTGATGCCTATTTCAAGAATGATCCCGATGCCGCACTGAGCGCGTCCAAACGCCTTTCTGCACGGTACATTTTGCGGGGTCTGATCACCAGCCAGACTGCCTATAACTCCTTGGTTCGGGTCAACCAGGTGTCGATCCGAATGGGCTTCACCCTGACCGATTCGAATGGTCGAATTTTGTCGCAGGTGAACGCCGAAAATACAAGTTATGCGGGGGTTGATGCCTCTGGCATGGCCCTCACCTTGATCAATGAAAAAGCAGACGAAGTCGTTGGCCAGCTTTATAGTGACTATTGCCGCCAGGGCGGCCCATAATGTTGCGCAAGGCGTACGGCAGTGGCATGGGCCGCGGCCGGCCGAGTATTTTTTTGGAAGCAAATTGATGATTCAATCGTTCAATGTATTCAAGGGAGCTACGGTGTCGGCATTGTTGTTGATGGCCGCGCTGGGCAGCACCGTCCAAGGCCAACCCAGCTTTGGTAACCCGTCGCCCACGGCAGGTACTTCGACATCGGACAAGGCCAATGCGGCAGCGGACGCCGCGGCCTACAAGGAGGTGGAGTACACCAACAAGAACAAGCGTGGCCCGGCATTGATCGTCATACCGGGCGAGATCAAGAGCAACAACGCCAGTTTTACGCAACGCTTCCTGCCCAACAACATTGCCGATTTTGCTGAACTGGAGCTTTCTCAGGCCAACTTCCCGGTGCTGGAGCGCACCAACCTGGGTCCGCTGGTAAATGAAATCTCTCTGGCCTATAACCTCGGAGACCCCAACGTTGCGCGTAAAACCATGCAGATGGGCAAGCTCAAGACCACCAAATGGGTACTCAAGTTTGACATTCTCAAGGCGGAACAGATTGCCGAGAACAAGAAGGGCTTTGATGGCCGCGCCGTGGGCAGCCTGCTTTCCATCTTTGGCGGGGGCAACATGGCTGGCTCGGCCGCCGGTACGGTAGCGGGATCGGTGCAGACGGGCGACTCCACCGGTGTATGGCTGATTGGCATGCGCTACAAGATCATGGATGCCAACACGACCGAACAGGTCGCCCAGGGCTACAAGGACCTCAAGATGGAAGTTGGCGCCACCTCGACCAGTGTGATGGGTGTGTCCGACTCTGCCAAAGGTGGGGTGGGCCTGGACACCATGGTGCAGCGTCTGGTGCAGACGCTGGTTTGGGATATTGACTCCAAATACAAGTAACGACATGGCCCGCACGCTTTTGGTTTTGCCGCTGTTCGGGTGCACTTCGCTTCATGCGCTGTCGCCGGCGCATGCTTTCGTGCCTTTGTGCCCTACGGCGGCGTTCAATCCGGTCTCCTCTGCGCCATGACTGCGTTCACTCGCCTGGGTAAATACACCATTCGCCGCGAACTTGGCAAGGGTGCCATGGGCGTGGTGTACGAGGGTTTTGATCCGCTCATTGAGCGCGTTGTGGCCATCAAAACCATCCTGCCGCAGCAATTGGGTGGCGCAGAGTCTGCCAGCGTGCTGGCGCGTTTCAAGCGCGAAGCCCAAGCCGCTGGCCGCCTGAACCACCCTGGCATTGTGGCGGTCTATGACTATGGCGAGGAGATCGCCGATGACGACCGCACCATGGTGGCGGGCGAACCCGCATTGGGCCGACAGCGCGTTGCCTTTATCGCCATGGAGTTTGTGAAAGGCCGGGAGTTGCGTGAATTTTTCGAGGCCAATGAACGCTTTGCCCTGAAAGATACTGAACGCCTGATGGCTGAAATTTTGGATGCCTTGGCACACGCACATGCGCACGGCGTCGTGCACCGCGACATGAAGCCAGCTAATTTGATATTGCTGGCCGACGGCAAGGTCAAGATTGCGGACTTTGGCATTGCCCGGGTTGAAAAGTCGGAGCTCACCCAGGTTGGCACCGTCATGGGTACACCTGCCTACATGTCGCCGGAACAATTCATGGGGCAGCCTGTTGATGGGCGCAGTGACATTTTTTCGTGTGGCGTCATCCTGTACCAATTTTTGACCGGCGAGAAGCCATTTACCGGCAACGCCACCACGATCATGTTCAAGGTGCTGCACGAGGAGCCGCTGGCCCCTTCGTTGTTGAATGTAAGCTTGCCGTCGGCCTTTGACCACGTGGTCAAAAGAGCCATGGCAAAAAACCCGGACGAACGCTACCAGAGCGCACAAGAATTTGCCCAAGCCATCAAAGCCACGCTGAGTGCGCCAGGCGCCAGTGTTGTGAGCAACGTGTCGGCCGACCCGGACCGCACTGAGGTCAGTCATTCCCCCGCACCGACTGCTGTCACCCGCACCCCAGTGGAGCCAGCAGCGTCTTTCTCCTCACTGCCCCACACTGCGGCACCAATCCCGGAAACCCCAAGGACCACGGAAACCAAATCAAGGCCCGGCGCAACCCTGATTGCAGCCGCGCTCACCGGTGTCGCCGTATTGGGTGCGGGCAGTTACTTCATTCTGAGGGGAGGCAACACGCAAACGCCGGCCGTCGTGGCGCAAGCGTCGGTCTCCAGTGCGCCGGTTGTTGCGGCGCCGCTTGCCCCCACACTGGTGGCAGAGCCTGGGCTGGAGCCTGGCACCATGGTTATCAGCGCCCTGGGGTTGGTCGACCCAACGGATGCCCGTTTCAACGGTGATGCCAGCGCTGCACAGGCGGAGTCCCGTGCAGACGCCATGCGCCAACTGGTGGAAAAGGCAGTCGCACTGTATGTGGATAAGGAGTCGCTGAACAAGAACTATGGGTTGCTGGACCGCAAATTGCTGTCTCAACCCGGCGCCTTTATCAAGACGGTCATCAAGGAAGATGCCACTGCAACCGGCAAGGATGGACTTCTTGAAACGCAAACCCGGGCCGTGGTGCGTGTGCGGGATGTCCAAAAGTCGCTCAACCAGTTGTCCAAGGATGAGCGCATTGAGTTCATCCGCAATAACGGTGATCCAAAGGTTTCCATTCTGATGTCCATCCGCAATGCCGACACAGCCCAGGCTCTGCCGATTGAGCGCTCCATGCTGGCTGAAAACGTGCTTAAAGAACGCATCAAGTCGTTCGGTTTTCGGGTCTGGTCGGCCAGCGGCGAGGTGCCCGTCAGTGCCCAGACGCAGTCGTCGGATTTTCAGATTGAGGGTGAAGTCAAGGTGAAGCTGTTGTCTGCCAAGCTGCCCACGTCTGGCCTTACCATCACCAAGACGGCACTTACCTCGTGGACCATCAAGGCCATTGACAAAACCAATGGTGAAGAGGTCTACCTCAACACCGTCACCCCCAGCGGCAGGAGTTGGGCCACCGAAGACCAGGCATTGGCCGAAATTGGCAAGTTGGTGGGCGACGAGTTTTCCAAGCATTTCTTCCTCGACCACTTCAACTACAGTGCACAAAAAATCGGTTTGAACATCGCCGGTCTTCCCGATGCGCAAAGCGCCAAGCAGTTGCTGCGCGAACTGCGTGGCTTCAGGCAGGTGCTCGACGCGCAACTGGTGGCCGAGAGCGGTGCATACCAGTTGCAGTTGGGAGAGGGCAACGCCAGTGACCTGATACTGGACAGTGTCCTGAAGCCGCTCAACGCAAAACTTGGCCAGAATTGTTTTACATTGGCAGGCTCCTCCGGCGCTCAGGTCAATGTAAATTTCTCAGCATTTTGTGCTGAGTTGGCGGTGCGCGCAAAGCTCACCGACAGCCCACCGGCGGGGCTGCAAAGCGCGCCCGGTACTCGGGGAAAACTAATAGGTAAACCCGGGAAAACCAGCGTCTGAACGCTTTAGCAGGCCTCTGTGGGGCCGCGCCAACGGGAATCAGCGTCTTACCCTTTTACTGTAAACGCAACCGTCTCGGTGTCTGGTAAATTTACCGAGTGGCCAAAGCCAATGAGCCCATTGCCCCGCAGCATCAATTCCTCGCGCCGCAGCACAACTTCTGGCTCGTTTTGAGAAACTACGAAAGTGCCGTTGGTGCTCTGGTCAACAAGAAAAAACTTGTCACGGCGGCGCTCGATACGGGCATGCTGACGTGAGGCATTGCGATCGCTGATCACCACGTTGCATTGGGCGTCACGTCCCAGCACAATGTTGTCGTAATCCAACTCCAGTACTTGGCCAGCATGCTGCAGGCTCAGCGTAACGATCTTCGCCGTGACGGCGATGGAGGCGGTCGACATGGTCAACTCATCATCACCCTGCCAGATGACTTCGCTAACCTCCACGTCATCTCCTTTGCCTTTGACCGGCAGCACGGCAATGTTGCGGGTGGACTGCTTGAGCATGGGTGACAGGCAGGTGACGGTAGCGCCGGTGGTGATGATTTGCATGCCTTTCGCCAGACCGGTCATTCGGGCCGCCAGATTGACGGTGTCACCAAAGACATCGCTGTTTTCCTCGATCACCGGCCCGAAGTGAAAACCAATACGCACACTGCGCTTGACGCTGGACACCGGGGGAAGAGCCATGATCTTGTGCTGCATGTCGGTGGCCGCCAGGCAACCGTTGTCGGCACTCGGCAGCACGCACATGATTTCATCGCCAATGGTCTTGATGACCCGCCCGCCATATTGCTGGACGACGCTGCGTAGCGCATGCAGGCATTCATCAATCATCTGCTTTGCCTGATCGTCGCCAAAGGTTTCATAAAGGCGTGTACTGCCCACTACGTCTGCGAACAGCACGGCGACGGGTAGCGCCGTCCGTGTGGGGGCGAAAGTAGTCAAAGTATCACCTGTGGTGCTGCCTGATGCCGATGATTGTGGATTGATGATTGCCATGGGAGGATGGAGTCCATTGCGTGACATGGGTCGTCTGCGCTTGGGGGCAGGTCGTTGCCTGGTTGATTCTATCCATTCACTTTGACCCAGACTGGCCATTCACAAGCAGCGCGAGTTTTGTCACAATGATCCTAAAGCGGAAGTGGCAGACCGTTTACGTTATTTCCTACAACTCCGGAGCAACCCATGGCACGAGCAAGCGGCATAGTCACCTTGGTTTTACTGGCCACTTCAGCAGTGGCCCAGGCCCAAAACATCAAACCCGGTCTGTGGGAGTTCACGACGCAGATGAGTGGCGGGAGCGGCAAAATGGCTGACGCCATGGCCGAGGCGCAAAAGGAGATGGAGCGCATGTCCCCGGCAGAGCGCAAGATGATGCAGGACATGATGGCCAAGCAAGGCGTGCAAATGGGCGCTGGCAGTGGTGGTGGCGTCAGCACCAAGATCTGCATGACACAGGACATGGTGGATCGCAATGAGATATCCAGACCCCAGAGTGGTTGCACCCACACCAACAGTCCTCGTAGCGGCAACACCATGAAGTTTTCTTTCGTTTGCACCAAACCACCCAGCAGTGGCGAAGGCACCGTGACCTTTGCGAGCCCTGAGGCCTACAGCATGAAAATGACCACTACCACCACCGTTCAGGGTCGGGCGGAAAGAATGGAAATGCGCAACAGTGGCCGCTGGCTGGGCGGCAGTTGCGGCAGTATCAAGCCTCTGCCGGTACCGACGAAGTAGCCAGCCGCTGCGGTGCCAGGGGCACATGCATGGTTTGAATTTGAATCGGCAGGCTGGCTCAATATTCAATCTGCGTTGATAACCCAGCCGTGGCGGCCAGGTCCGGAGGATCAGGTCTGGAAGTGGCACGCTTGAGGAACATTTTTAATATGCAGCCCTTTTGCAATAAAGGAATGCAGCTGCTATTTTGATAGTGGCTTAAGCAACTCTGCCAAGTCACTCTCTGAAAACAGCGGCTGCTTGCGGCCGACCGAGCCGCTGTACATGCTCTCGGCCAGCGCGGCCTTGCGGTCTTGCAGCGCCAGAATGCGTTCTTCGATGGTGCCTTGCGCCACCAGCTTTACCACCCAGACACTTTGCGTCTGCCCAATACGGTGGGCGCGGCCGGTGGCCTGGGCTTCGACTGCCGGGTTCCACCACGGGTCGTAATGGATCACGGTATCGGCCTGCGGCAGGTTCAGCCCAACACCACCGGCTTTCAGGCTGATCAAGAAAAGCGGCACCTCCCCCTTTGTGAACTGTTCAATCAAAGCATCGCGTTTTTGACTCTGGCCGGTAAGTTTGGCCCACTTGATGCCGCGTTTTTGCAGTTCGGCTTCGATCAGCGTCAACATGCTGGTGAACTGCGAGAACACCAAGATGCGTCGGCCCTCCGCCAGCATCTCGGGCAGCATCTCCATCAGCTGCTCCAGTTTGGCCGAGGCCTTGACCTTTTTGGCGGCATCCAGCTTGAGCAGATGCGGGTCGCAACACACCTGGCGCAGCTTCAGCAAGGCATCCAGAATGGTGATTTGTGACTTGGCCAGGCCTTTGGTGTCGAGCGCCTCACGCACGGTCTTTTCCATGCCCAAACGAATGGTTTCGTACAGGTCAGCCTGTTTGCCGGAGAGTTCCACACGCATCACGGTTTCCACCTTGGGCGGCAGTTCATTGGCCACCAGCACCTTGGTGCGGCGCAGCATGAAGGGGGTGACACGGGCGCGCAGCTGGTGCAGCGCCTCGGGGTCGCCCTGCTTTTCAATCGGGGTGCGAAACAGTTCCTGAAAACGCTTCTGGCTGCCCAGAAAACCCGGCATCAAAAAGTGGAACAGGCTCCAGATTTCGCCCAGGTTGTTTTCCATGGGTGTGCCAGACAGGCACAGGCGGTGTTTGGCATTGAGTTCACCGGCCACCTGCGCCGCATTGGTGGCGGCGTTTTTGATGTTTTGCGCCTCGTCCAGCACCACGATGTGCCACTGCGCGTCGAGCCAGCGCTCGCGGTCGCGGTGCAACAGGGAATACGGGGCGATCACGATGTCATGCTCGGCCATGCTGTCGGCGCTGTCATGGCGGTCCTGGCCGTGGTGCACCAGGCTGCGCAGGCCGGGACAAAAGCGCTCGGCCTCGCGCTTCCAGTTGCCCATCAGGCTCACCGGCGCAATGATCAGGGCCGGGTGCGTCAGGCGGCCGGCGTCTTTTTCAATCTGGATGTGGGCTAGGGTTTGCAGCGTCTTGCCCAGGCCCATGTCGTCGGCCAATATGCCAGCCAGCCCGTATTCACGCAAAAACTGCAGCCAGTTCACGCCTTGCTGCTGGTACGGGCGCAAGGTGGCGTGCACGGCGTCGGGCAGCGGCACCTCAGGCAATTCGGCGCGGCCGCTCAGGCGCTGCACCATGTCGCGCAGGTGCTGGGCACCTTCCCATACCGCACCTTCGCCCAGCGACGCCGTGGTGCGCATGGCGTCCATGCGCGAGAGTTTCAGGCTCTCACCGGTGAAGTCGTGGTCGCGGTCACCCACCAGTTCCAGCAGGGCACCGAGCCAGGGTTTCAGGTTGTCGGTGGGCAGGCGCACAAAACCGCCTTTGGGCGCGGGCAGGTAGATGAAGGGCGGAATGTCAGGCAGGCCGGTGGTCGCGTCACGCGGGCTGCTGGCTGCCACTTTGATCAGTTCGGGCAAAAACGGCAGGATGTTGTGGCGCTGGCCATTGATTTCCATGCCCAGCGACAAATCAAACCAGGGTGAGGTGGCTTCGTCGTCGCCCTGGGCCTGCAGGCTGACGTTCAGGGCTTCGCCGTGCTGGATCCAGTCGCTTAGCGAGTCGTCCAGGGTCAGCTCAAAGCCAGCCTCGCGCAAGTCCGCGTAATCGGTGTCAGCCCATTTCAGCCAGGTTTGCTGCGGGTCTTTGCCAGGAATGCCAAAGACACCGCCGCTGCCCACCGTCAGGCCAAATTGCACCAGTGTGGTGATGGCTTCCAGCTCGGCTTGCGGGTCGCGGTGCAGCAGCAGGCGGCCTTGTGTGTCGTCAATCAGCACCGTGGTGCCCTGGCCAACCCACCAGCCGCGGTGCCCGGCGTAGTCAAAACGCAGCCTGGCTTGCATCAGGCCTGAAGTTGGCACGTCAGCCGGTGGCACCGGCGACAGGTGCAGGCAGGGCGTGGGCGTGATGTCCGTGAGGGTATTGAGCTGCTCCAGCACCGGTGGCAAAGGCACCGGCCCGAGGCGTTCGACCAGCGCCACTTGGTGTTTTTTCAGCGCGGCGGTTTTCAAGGGTGGCGTTTTCAGCAGCACTGCCACCTGGCCCATGCTCATGCCCTTGACCTGGGCCAGGCCACACAGACCGTGCTGGCTGTCCAGGTACAACGGCGGGTTGTTCAGACACAGCTTGGTCTGTGGGCCGTCCAGTTTGGCGCGCAGCACCCAGGCGCTGTCATCGGACTGCGGTTGGGTGACCTCATGCCACTGCCAGTGCACGGCCAGCGGCGTCCCCCACTTGGCCGGTATGACGGGCTGGCTTTTGATGTCGCCCAGAAACAGCCGGCCGGTGCTGGCCGCTTGTTCCAGCGCCTGAATGCCGTATTTCCCCTCAATCGTGACCTTGGTTTTGACACCGTAGCTGTAGTAATAACTGCTTGCGCTGCCGGGCATGGCACGCATGAGTTGCAGCACGTCGTGGTCGGCCTCGGTGGCGTGGTCAAAGGCGCTCTGGCCGCGTTCCGGTTGGTACTTGATGGTTTTGGCTTTGGCCCAGTCACCGTTTTGCTTGCGGTAGGACAGCACCACCTCCAGGTCCAGGTGCGGGTTGGGTCCGTTCGGGTTGGACATGCTGAGCAGGTACAAATATTCTTCGTGCTTGATCGTGGCCGCGGGTGAATTTCTGGGGCTGACCAGGGGCGCTGCAGCTTGGGCTGTTTTGGGGCCGCTGCGCTCCAGTTCTCCAAGCCAGCGGATCACCTGGTTTTCCGCTTCAAGCTGCGCGGCTTCCAGGCGTCTGGTCAACTCGGCCTGCTTCAGGGCTTCCAGCTCTTGCGCCGTCAGCGGCTTGGTCTGGTGTGTGTAGGCAGCCCCGCCCAGCACCTGCTGGCCTTTGTAGGCGGCCTTGATCATCAGGGCCACGCCGTGTTTGCACTGGTAACCCACCGGGCAGGTGCAGTCGCTGTCCCAGTCAAGCACACGCCCATCGGGGCTGCGTTTGACTTCAATCGAGACCTCGTAGGGGTGGCGCCCCGAGCCCTGCACATCACCCATCACCAGCCACACGTCTTTCAGGGGCTCGATCGACAGGTCCAGCACGCGCTGGTTGCGGTACAGCTCAAGACCACGCGCGTAGGTCGACGTGTCACATTGCTGAACAAAAGATGCCAGATCAAGCCAGAGGCTGGATGTATGCGAATAACTATGCATTAAATTGGCCTCTAGCCCAAATATATGTTGCCTATGTAGCTATCAAAAAAATTGCAATCAGGCAGCGCTGTGGCCCATGGCGTGGCCGGCTTGCTGGTCGGCGTGGTAGCTGGAACGCACCATGGCACCCACGGCAGCGTGGCTGAAGCCCATCTCATAAGCGCGTGTTTCAAACATTTTGAACACGTCCGGGTGCACATAGCGTTTCACGGTCAGGTGGCTGGTGCTGGGCGCCAGGTACTGGCCAATAGTCAGCATGTTGATACCGTGGTCACGCATGTCCTGCATGGTTTGCAAAATCTCCTCGTCGGTCTCACCGAGGCCGACCATCAGGCCGCTCTTGGTGGGCACATCGGGGAACATGGCCTTGAACTTTTTCAACAGGTTCAGGCTGAACCGGTAATCCGAGCCGGGGCGCGCTTCCTTGTACAGGCGCGGGATGGTTTCCAGGTTGTGGTTCATCACATCTGGCGGTGCGGCTTTGAGAATCTCCAGCGCGCGGTCGTCGCGGCCACGAAAGTCGGGCACCAGCACCTCGATCTGTGTCTGGGGGGATTTTTCGCGGATGTTCTGGATGCAGGCGACAAAGTGGCCGGCACCACCGTCGCGCAGGTCGTCGCGGTCAACACTGGTGATGACCACGTATTTAAGCTTGAGCTGGGCAATGGTCTGGGCCAGCTTGACCGGCTCGTCCACATCCAGCGGGTCAGGGCGGCCATGGCCCACGTCGCAAAACGGGCAGCGCCGGGTGCATTTGTCGCCCATGATCATGAAGGTGGCGGTGCCCTTGCCAAAACATTCACCAATGTTGGGGCAACTGGCTTCCTCACACACCGTCACCAGCTTGTTAGAGCGCAGCACGTCCTTGATTTCATAAAAACGGGTGGTCGGGCTGCCGGCCTTCACACGAATCCATTCCGGCTTGCGCAGCACTTCGCCCTGCACCACCTTGATCGGGATGCGCGACAACTTGGCTGCCGATTTCTGCTTCGCCGAGGGGTTGTAGTCTTGCTGCGACTGGGCTTCACGCACGGTCGGATTGGCCGCGGTAGGGGCACCGATGTCGGCGCGGGTTGGCGTGGTGTCTTGGTTCATAGGGTTCCAGTGCAATCTCAGGGGGTAAGGTAGGCGGCGAGCTTTTGTCCTAAAACCTGGGCGGCTTCTTGCCATGCGGCAGAGACGCCGATTGTAAAAAAGTCCACGGTCTGCAAACCGCTGTAGCCGCAAGGGTTGATGCGGGCGTAGGGTTCAAGGTCCATCGCCACATTCAGCGCAACCCCATGGTAGGTGCAATTGCGGCTGACCTTGATGCCCAATGCGGCAATTTTGCCCAGGCCGGTGAAGTCGGGCCCGCTGACATGAGCAGCAGGCTTGACGGTGGAAGAATTGGGGTCGGATTCGGCCGCAAGTCGGAATGGCTCTGACCCCGATGCTGGGGCGATGATGATTTTTTTTTGAGGCCGTTGCGGCAAAAGTGCGTGACTTGTAGGGTCGTCCAGCCGCACATAAATGCCCGGCGCACCCGCCACGCGGTGCCCGGTCACGCCAAAGTGCATCAGCGTGCGAATCACCGCCTCTTCAATCCGGTACACGTATTCCTTGACGAAATAGCCCGCGCGCTTCAAGTCCAGCAAGGGGTAGGCCACCACCTGGCCCGGGCCGTGGTACGTCACTTGCCCGCCGCGGTTGGTTTGCACCACTGGAATATCTCCTGGGTTGAAGATGTGTTCTTTTTTCCCGGCAAGACCTTGTGTATAGACCGGTAAATGCTCACAAATCCATAGCGCATCCGGGGTGTCATCACCACGCGCGGCGGTGAATGCCTGCATGGCGGTATAGGTCGGCTGGTAGTCAGTGCGGCCTAAAAACTCGGCGTTCAGGGCCATGGCTAGAGCACCACCTTGACCATCGGGTGGGTTGAGAGCGTGCGGTAAATCTCGTCTAGTTGTTCACGGCTGGTTGCGTTCAGGTTTATGGTGATGCCCAGGTATTTCCCGCCTTTGCTTTCGCGCAATTCGATGGTGCTGGCGTCAAATTGGGGATCAAACTGCCTGGCAATGTGGGTGATGGCATGCACCAAGCCATCTGCCTTGACGCCCATGACCTTGATTGGAAATGAGCACGGGTATTTGATCAGTGACGCGTTGTCAGGAGGATTGGCAGCTGTTGACATGGGTGGGTGGTGCCTGTTGGGGTGCCGCGGGGCAGCATCTTTGCCTAATTATCACTGCGCCGACTGAGCGGAAAATCTGGCACATTTTGATCATATAATGTGAGGCTAATTGACAGTCAGCCCATGTAACCTGCGTGTAATTTTAGATGCCGATAATTGCGATCATGGCGCCATATGAAGATATTGATGCTGAAGAGAACGAAGCATTGAACTTCAAGCGACTGACGCGACAAGAAGCCCAGGCACTGCGGGAACTTCAGCCACCGATATCGCCTTGGCGCGTGATCCAGTTGCAGGCAGTGGTCGGGTTTGTGGTCACCTTGTTGGCTTGGGTCTTCACCATGAAGACTTCGGTCACATGGTCAACGGCCTACGGTGCCATGGCTGTGGTGATACCGGGCATGTTGTTTGCGCGGGGGTTGATGAGCCAGTTCTCTTCGATCAACACAGTGACGGCTGGTTTTGGTTTTTTTGTGTGGGAAGCTGTGAAGATTGGTGTGAGTGTTGCGATGCTTTTTGCAGCACCAAAGCTGATCACCGAGTTGAACTGGTTGGCCATGCTGATTGGTTTGGTGGTGACCATGAAGGTTTATTGGGTGGCGCTGTTGATGCGCCCAAAACTAAAACAGATGAATAAGAGTTAACCATGTCCGCAGAAGCAAATGCTCCGTCATCCAGTGACTATATTGTTCACCACTTGTCGCACTGGCAAAACAAAGCCCAGACAGAAATTGTCGACTTCACGGTCTTCAATATTGACTCTTTGTTCTTCTCGATCTTGATGGGTCTGGTTGGCAGTTTCCTGCTTTGGCGCGCAGCGGTGAATGCCACTTCCGGCGCTCCGGGGCGGTTTCAGGCTGCGGTGGAAATTCTGTTCGAAATGGTCGACGCCCAGGCTAAGTCAATCGTGCACAACGCCCACAGCCGCAAGCTCGTGGCGCCGTTGGCGCTGACGGTATTTGTATGGATTTTCCTGCTCAATGCCATGGATTTGTTGCCGGTGGATTTGCTGCCGGTGATGTGGACTGCCATCTACGGTGCCATGGGTGGTGATCCGGGCCATGCGTACCTGCGCGTTGTGCCGACAGCGGACCTCTCGGTCACCATGGGGCTGTCAGTTTCAGTGCTAATCATCTGTTTGGTATACAACGTCAAGATCAAAGGCATCGGTGGTTGGGCGCATGAGTTGGTTTGCGCGCCCTTTGGCACCAGTAAGAACCCGCTGGTGGCGCTCATCCTCGGTTGCGCCAATCTGGCCATGCAACTGATGGAGTTTGTTGCCAAAACCGTCTCGCACGGTATGCGACTGTTTGGAAATATGTACGCCGGCGAACTGGTGTTCATGTTGATTGCCCTGTTGGGCGGCGCCTGGGCGTTTTCGTTCGAGCCCGGCAGTCTGATGCTGTTGCTGCTGCATGTGGCGGCGGGTTGGGCCTGGTCTGTGTTCCACATTCTGATCATTGTCTTGCAGGCTTTTGTGTTCATGATGTTGACCTTGGTCTATATCGGGCAGGCGCACGACGCACATTGATTTTGGTCGGTTTGAGTTTTGGTTTGGTTTCTGTTTTCTTTTTTTAGTTTCTTAAGGAGTCATCATGGAAGTTATTGGTTTTGTCGCTCTTGCTGCTGGTCTGATCATTGGTTTGGGCGCATTGGGCGCTTGTATCGGCATCGGCATCATGGGAAGCAAGTTCCTGGAAGCGGCTGCGCGCCAGCCTGAGTTGATGGGTGAACTGCAGACCAAGATGTTTCTGTTGGTGGGTCTGATTGACGCTGCCTTCATTATCGGTACCGGTATTGCCCTGTGGTTCACCACTGCCAACCCGTTCCTGGCTCAAATTGCACGCTTGGTCAAGTAAGCCTTTCCTGCAACTTCTCGTTGAAGGAGATTTACTGTGAACATTAATGGAACTCTGGTAGCGCAAGCTATCGTCTTCGCATTGCTGGTGCTGTTCACCATGAAATTCGTGTGGCCGCCTATCGCTGCCGCATTGGATGAACGTGCAAGCAAAATTGCCGATGGCCTTGCGGCCGCTGACAAAGCCAGGTCTGAACTTTCCAACGCCAACAAGCGTGTGGAAGCTGAACTGGCCAAGTCACGTACCGAAACCGCAGCGCGTTTGGCAGATGCCGAGCGCCGTGGTCAGGCCATCGTTGAAGAAGCGAAAGCAAAGGCGACCGACGAAGGCAACAAGATCATTGCTGCCGCCAAAGTTGAAGCTGATCAGCAAACGATCAAAGCACGCGAGGCACTGCGTGAGCAAGTGGCTGCGTTGGCAGTCAAAGGCGCCGAGCAGATTCTCCGCAAGGAAGTCAATGCGGGCGTCCATGCTGATCTGCTTGGCCGTTTGAAGACCGAGCTGTAAGAGGACAATCATGGCTGAACTTGCCACCATTGCCCGACCTTACGCCGAAGCCTTGTTCAAGGCTTCTTCATCCGACTTGAAAGGCGTGGCTGTCTGGGTTGCTGCGCTGCAGGAAATTGCAAAAGATCCGCAGTTGCAGCAGTTTGCAGGCAACCCCAACGTCACCAACGCGCAAGTGTTTGATCTGATGGTTGGTGTCGCTAATGTGGCTTTGCCGGACATGGCGAAAAACTTTTTGCGCACCGTCATCGACAACGGGCGTCTGAACGTTTTGCCAGAAATCGCCGAGCAATTTCGCGTGTTGAACAATGCCCAATGTGGTTCAGCCGACGCAGTGGTGTACAGCGCGTTTCCGATTGACGAAAACGCATTGGCAGATCTAGCGGTAACGCTGGAAAAGCGTTTTGCACGCAAGCTCAACTTGACTGTCGAATTGCAGCCAGAACTGATTGGCGGCATTCGAGTGGTGGTGGGTGACGAAGTTCTTGACACATCTGTCAAGGCCCGTTTGGAACAAATGAAAATGGCGCTGGCGACCTGAGGCTCTGCCTCTTGTCCCAGGCCTATTTAATGAAAGAAGGAAAGAGTCATGCAACTCAATCCCGCAGAAATTTCTGAACTGATCAAGAGCCGTATTGAAGGACTGTCTGCCATTGCAGATATCCGCAATCAGGGAACGGTTGTGTCCGTTACCGACGGTATTTGCCGCATTCACGGCTTGTCTGACGTGATGCAGGGCGAAATGCTTGAATTCCCGGCTGATGCTGAGGGTCAACCCAGCTACGGCTTGGCACTGAACCTGGAGCGTGATTCTGTCGGCGCCGTGATTTTGGGCTCCTACGAGCACATCTCCGAAGGCGACACGGTCAAGTGCACCGGTCGTATTCTTGAAGTGCCCGTTGGCCCCGAGCTCAAGGGACGCGTGGTCAACGCCCTGGGTCAGCCGATCGACGGCAAAGGCCCGATCAACGCAAAAATGACCGACGTGATCGAAAAGGTTGCGCCAGGTGTGATTGCCCGTCAATCGGTGGACCAACCCATGCAAACCGGCCTGAAGTCGATCGACTCCATGGTGCCGGTCGGTCGCGGCCAGCGCGAGTTGATCATTGGTGACCGTCAAACCGGCAAGACTGCCGTTGCTATTGACGCGATCATTAACCAGAAGGGTCAGAACATGACCTGTGTGTATGTGGCCATCGGTCAAAAAGCCTCCAGCGTCAAAAACGTGGTGCGCTCGCTGGAACAAGCCGGTGCCATGGAATACACCATTGTGGTGGCTGCTACTGCCTCTGAATCCGCCGCCATGCAATATGTCGCCGCGTATTCGGGTTGTTCGATGGGTGAATACTTCCGCGACCGTGGGGAAGATGCATTGATTGTGTACGACGACCTCTCCAAACAGGCTGTCGCTTACCGTCAGGTGTCATTGTTGCTGCGTCGTCCACCAGGACGTGAAGCCTACCCTGGCGACGTGTTCTACCTCCACAGCCGTCTGCTGGAGCGGGCCGCTCGTGTGAACGCCAAGTATGTGGAAGACTTTACCAAAGGTGCCGTGACAGGCAAGACGGGTTCATTGACTGCCTTGCCAATCATTGAAACCCAGGCGGGTGACGTGTCTGCGTTCGTGCCGACCAACGTGATTTCCATCACTGACGGACAGATCTTCCTGGAAACATCGCTGTTCAATTCAGGCGTTCGGCCGGCGATCAACGCCGGTATTTCCGTGTCTCGCGTCGGCGGTGCTGCACAGACCAAGTTGATCAAGAGCCTGTCTGGCGGTATCCGTACCGACTTGGCCCAGTACCGTGAGTTGGCTGCGTTTGCGCAGTTTGCCTCCGACCTTGACGAAGCCACTCGGAAGCAACTGGACCGCGGTGCCCGCGTGACCGAACTGCTCAAGCAAGCCCAGTACAGCCCGTTGCCGATCTCCTTGATGGGTGCCACGCTGTTCGCTGTGAACAAGGGTTACCTTGACGACATCGCAGTGAACAAGGTTTTGGCATTCGAGCACGGCCTGCACGGCTACTTGAAAGACAAAAACGCCGCATTGCTGGCTAAGCTGGAAGCCGCGCGCGCGATGGACAAGGACGCTGAGGCAGAATTGAACACCGCAATTGCTGCCTTCAAGAAGTCGTTTGCCTAAGGTCACCTCGCAACTGATAGGAGACTGATATGGCAACTGGCAAGGAAATACGCGGCAAGATCAAGAACTTCGAAAGCACGAAGAAGATCACCAAAGCCATGGAGATGATTTCCGTCTCTAAAATGCGCAGGGCACAAGAGCGCATGCGTGCAGCCCGGCCTTACTCGGATAAGGTGCGTAACATTGCGGCCCACCTGGGTCGCGCCAATCCCGAGTACGTTCACGCGTTCATGAAGCGCAACGAAGCCAAGAAAGTGGGTCTCATTGTGGTCACCACGGACAAGGGCTTGTGCGGTGGTCTCAACACCAACGTGCTTCGTGGTGTGACCAACTTGTTGCGTGAGACGCAGGCTGGCGGCATGACCACGCAAGCGGTCGCGATCGGCAACAAAGGCTTGGGCTTTCTCAATCGCATCGGTGCAAACGTCGTGGCCCATGTGACCCAACTGGGTGACCGGCCCCATCTGGAGCGCCTGATTGGCCCGGTCAAAGTGTTGCTTGATGCCTATGCAAAGGGCGAAGTGAATGCGGTTTTCTTGTCCTACACCCGTTTCATCAACACGATGAAGCAGGAAGTTGTGATGGAGCAATTGCTGCCTTTGTCTGCTCTTCAGATGCAGGAAGACGCCCGCGCCAGTGAAGCCTCAAGCGGTGTCAAGCACGCCTGGGACTACATTTATGAGCCGGACGCCCAAGCGGTCATCGATGACCTGCTGGTGCGTTACGTTGAAGCGCTGGTGTTCCAGGCCGTGGCCGAAAACATGGCGTCCGAGCATGCGGCGCGCATGGTCGCCATGAAGGCTGCCACTGACAACGCCGGCAACGTGATTGCCGAACTGAAACTGGTCTACAACAAGACCCGTCAGGCAGCCATCACCAAAGAGTTGTCAGAAATCGTCTCCGGTGCAGCCGCCATCAGCGCCTAAGCCACAGCAACCCGCTAGCAAGATTCAAATTTATTGGAGCAGAACCAAATGGCTCAAGAGAACCAAACGAACGCAAGCGTTCAAGGCAAGATTGTTCAGTGCATTGGCGCTGTGGTTGACGTGGAGTTTCCGCGTGACCAGATGCCCCGCATCTATGACGCCCTCAAACTTGAAGGCACCTCATTGACACTGGAAGTTCAGCAGCAACTCGGCGACGGCATTGTGCGCACGATTGCGCTGGGTTCAAGCGACGGTTTGCGCCGTGGTTTGATGGTGACCAACACCCATAACCCGATTTCAGTGCCGGTCGGTACAGCCACACTGGGTCGCATCATGGACGTGCTGGGTAACCCGATTGACGAGCGTGGCCCTGTCAACTCGGCCAAACTCTCTTCCATTCACCGCAAGGCACCGACTTACGACGAACTCAGCCCTTCACAAGAGCTGCTGGAAACCGGCATCAAGGTGATTGACTTGGTGTGTCCGTTCGCCAAGGGCGGCAAGGTGGGTCTGTTCGGCGGCGCCGGCGTGGGCAAGACCGTGAACATGATGGAACTCATCAACAACATCGCCAAAGCGCACAGCGGTTTGTCGGTGTTTGCCGGTGTGGGCGAGCGTACCCGTGAAGGCAACGACTTCTATCAC
>CAISLL010000279.1 GCA_903886165.1 uncultured beta proteobacterium
CACCATTTGGTAGGGAATGGAGATGCCGCTGTGCGCGATCTTCCAGTCCGTGCCCTCCAGCCGGAACACCAGCACCAGGCGCGCCGTCTCGCGCGACAGGACGCGGTCGGGCATGGGCAGGTGAATGTGAAAGAAGGCGGTTACCACCACCACGTCGTCGCTGATGTCTTGCATGGAAAGATCCAGCATCTCGATGCGGATGCGACCTGTTACCTGGGCAAAATCCTGGCGTGTGATGCGCATCCACTCGTTGACGTCCTTGACCAGAAAATTTCCGCCCCCGGTGTAGCCGCTGAAGTTTTCGCTGAAACGCCCGGTCAGCCGGTCATCGCGCGCGGCGTACATCTCGATGTACTCATCAAACAGGTCGCGAATCAGCTGTTGGGAATTGGCTTGCATAGGGTTGGCCTTCATGGGAGAGATGGACAAAACCTTTGGGCGACATGTATCTCCCTAGGGCTCCGGGCCGATTACTCAAGGCTACCCGTTACCGGTGACAACTCTACCACCCTGCGAAGCGGTGTGCGTGCCGCAATCACACTATCAGGGGCTCTTCCTGCATGGCTTCGATCTGCTCTTCCAGCATCTGCACCTGGCCTTGCCAGTAGTCGCTGGAGCCAAACCAGGGAAAGTGGATGGGAAAGGTGGGGTCGCTCCAGCGCCGTGCCAGCCAGGCGCTGTAGTGGATCAGGCGCAGCGTGCGCAGGGGCTCGATCAGCGCCAGTTCGCGCCGGTCAAAGTCACGGAACTGCTCGTAGCCGTCCACCAATGCGCCTAGCTGGCGGCTGCGTTGCTGGCGGTCACCACTGAGCAGCATCCACAGGTCTTGCACTGCCGGCCCCGAGCGGGCGTCGTCTAGGTCGACAAAATGGGGCCCGGGCAGGCTGCTGGCGGGTGCTTCTAGCGGGGTCCACAAAATGTTGCCAGGGTGGCAGTCGCCATGCAGGCGAATCAGCCGGATGTCGCTGTCCTGGGGGAAATCATCGCCATCTGGTTTTTTTAAGCCTTTTGAGCCTGTAGCCCTCGTCAAACAAGCGTTGGTAGCTATAAGATCAATCGCCTTTTGCGACACCTTCTCCCAGGTCGATTGCACGTCGAGCGGCACCCTGTCGTTGGCCAGCAGCCACTCGCGCGAGGCCACACCAAAGCTCGCCAGGTCCAGCGCGGGGCGGTGCACAAAGGCCTGCGCGGCACCTACCGTGTGAGTGCGGGCCAAGAAGCGGCCAATCCATTCCAGCACCTCGGCGTCGTCGAGTTCAGGCTGGCGGCCACCGCGCCACGGGCTGACACTGAAGGCAAAACCGGCAAACTGATTCAGCGTGCTGCCGTTCAGTCTGAGCGGGCCCACCATCGGAATCTCGGCGTTGATCAGTTCCTGCGAAAAGCCGTGTTCTTCCAGAATTTGTGCGGTGGACCAGCGCTGTGGCCGGTAAAACTTGGCCACCACCACAGCACCGTCTTCCAGGTGCGCCTGATAGACGCGGTTTTCATACGAGCTCAGGGCCATCTGGCGCCCGTCGCCATACAGGCCGACGCTGGCCAGTGCGTCCATCACCACGTCGGGCGTGAGCGCCTGGTAGGGATGGTTGCGGCTGGGTTCAGACTGCGGTTCACGCATTGCTGTTGGCCCGCACTTCTTCCACGCTGGTGTGGCCTGCTAGCACCTTCGTAATGCCGTCCTGGCGCAGGGTGCGAAACACACCGGAGCGGAAGGCTGCGAACTGGATTTCCTCCGACCGGGCGCCGGTCTGGATCAGGCGGCGCACCTCGGGTGTGACACTCAGCAGCTCGTGAATGCCGACCCGGCCCGACATGCCAGTGCCCATGCACTGGCTGCAACCGGGTGCCAGGTGGTGACTGAGCCAGCCTTTTTGGCCGTACTGCGCGATCCATTGCTCAAGCACCTCATCACGCGCTGGCCGGTGTTCATCAGGGAAGACGCGCAGGTAGTCGGTCAGCCATTCTTCAACGGTTTCCTTGGATGCAGGTTGCGCGGTGCGGCATTCCTTGCAAAAGCGCCGTGCCAGTCGCTGCGCCAGTACGGCCAGCAGCGAGTCGGCAAAGTTGAAGGGATCCATGCCCATGTCAATCAGGCGGGTCACGGTTTCAGGTGCGCTGTTGGTGTGCAGGGTTGACAGCACCATGTGCCCGGTGAGGGATGCCTCAACGGCAATTTGCGCGGTTTCGGCATCACGGATTTCACCGACCATGATGATGTCGGGGTCCGCGCGCAGGAATGAACGCAGGGCTTTGGCAAAAGTCCAGCCAATTTTCGGGTTAACCTGCACCTGGCGCAAGTCGGGCTGGGTGATTTCAACCGGGTCTTCCGCAGTCCATATCTTGCGTTCAGGCGTGTTCAGGTAACCCAGCACCGAGTGCAACGTGGTGGTTTTGCCGGAGCCGGTGGGACCCACGCACAACACCATGCCGTAGGGCCGGCTCACCGCCTGGGTGAGTTGTGTCAGGTTGTCGGCAGACAGGCCCAGCTTTTCCAGGCCGATGGGCTTGCTGGAGGCCAGCAGTCGCATGACCACGTCCTCCAGGCTGTTGGCGGTGGGAATGGTGGCAACACGCAGTTCCAGCTGGTGCCGGGGTGAAAACTTTCTGAAGTCAATTTTTCCGTCCTGTGGTTTGCGCCGCTCGGAAATGTCCAGGTCTGCCATGATTTTCAGGCGTGCCACCATTGCCGCGCGGTAGGTGTGCGGTAGCTCCAGGTAGGGCGACAGTTGGCCGTCCTTGCGAAAACGGATGCGCACCTTGTCGCGCCTGGGTTGGCACTCCACGTGAATGTCGGACACGCCGCGGGCATGGGCTTCGATGATCATGGTGTTGATCAGGCGCACCAGGGTGTTGTCTGACTGGGCAATCTGCTGCCCTTCATCCGGCTCTTCCTCCTTGCCGAAGTCCTGCATTTGCATGGTTTCAAGCAACTCGGTGCCACTGGCTGGGTCCTGGGTGTTGTTCTGGCTGACGGGTTGGTCTTGCACGCTGGCACTGTTGCTGGCGCCGAGCTTTTCATAGGCGCTTTTCAGGGCCTGGCTGATTTGCAACTCTTCACCCAGGGTTGCAACGACGCGGCCCTGCACCAAAAATTCAAGCTCTTCGAGCATCTTGCGCTGGGTGGGGTCAATGGCCGCAACCACCAGCAACTTGTCGCGCCAGAGCAGCGGAAGGACGTGCAGGCGCTGGGCGGTGGCCTGCGGCACTTTCTGCAGCGCTTCAATGTCAGTCGGGAACTGGGTGACGTCCACCACGGGGTAACCCATTTTGCGGGCCAGCGCGGTGTTCAGGTCGGCCCGCGCCAGGTACCCCATGTTGACGAGCAACTGGCCGAGAGGCACCGAGCGCTCCATTTTCTGTTTTTCGAGCGCCTGACTGAGCTGGTCGTCGTCAATGTAGCCGAGCCGGGTCAGGGCCTCGCCGACACGGATCATGGGCATTTTGGATTGTTGGTCCAGCGCCGCGAACAACTGCTCCGGTGAAACGAGGGCGTTTTCCACCAGATAGTCGCCCAGTTTGCGGGCGCGCAAGCTGTCTTGTTCGGTTGCCGCCAGCTCAACTTGTTGTGCCGTTACCGTGTTCTGGTTGATCAGCATCTGGCCAATGTGGTCGCCCAGGGTGACGCGCTGGAATGCGTCGCGAGGCACAAAAATGCGTTCCACCGTGCCAAGCTCGTCCAGGGGCTTGAACAGGAACAGCCCGTAGTCTGTCTCCACATGGCCCACCGTCGACCCGGATGTTGTTGCACCATTTTCCAGTTGCAAGGTGTATTGCACGGTCTGGCGGTATTGCAAGATGTCATCAAATTGCGCGTTGCAGGAAACTTTCTGCGCCTTGATCGCTTGTTTGAGCGTCAAACGGCGAAACTGGGAAAAGGCCAGCGGCACCGGTGTCTTGCTGTGCTCGATCTGGATCAGCAGGGTGCGCTCCGAAGGGGACACTGACACCAGTTTGCAATTGCGCATGGCGCCGTTCAATCCTTCAATTTCACATGCCTGTTGTCCGGCCCATGGCACGGCTGCCGGGTAGACGGCGTAAGGCGGCGATGGCCATGTGAAAGCCGCGCTTGTGGTCGCAATGGGCTCGGCCTTGGGCTGCAAGCCCAATGAGACAGCATCGTCCGGCAGTTCGGCTAATGAGAGAGACGTAGCCATCGGCACCCCTGTGAAAAAGAGGCCTCTATCATGCCTGATCGTGCGCCAGCGCCTGCCTGTTGCTGATCGGTTGACACCGGCATTTCCTTCGGGGCAAGCCTCTAAAACGGCGGCAATATTTGCGGTAACCTGCAACGCAGGCACATTTTTTCGTTGCCAAGTGCCTGGAGAACACCATGTTTGACTATCTGATCATCGGCGGCGGCTCGGCCGGTTGTGTGCTGGCGGCGCGCCTGTCGGAAGACTCTGCCATCAACGTCGCCTTGCTTGAAGCCGGACCACCTGACAAGAGTGTCCTGATTCATTGTCCTGCAGGGCTTGCGGCCATGGCCAAATTCAGCCTGAATGGATGGGGCATCAACACCGTGCCTCAGCCGGGCCTGAATGGCCGCTGCGGTTACCAGCCGCGCGGCAAGGTGCTGGGCGGCTCCAGCTCGCTCAATGCCATGGTCTATATTCGTGGCCACCGGGCCGACTACGACCACTGGGCAGCGCTTGGCAACGCCGGCTGGTCCTACGCCGATGTGCTGCCGTATTTCAGGAAAGCCGAACACAACGAGCGCGGCGCGGATGATTTTCATGGGGCCGATGGACCACTGAACGTGATGGATTTGCGCAGCCCCAACCCTTTTGGAGAACTTTTTGTGCAGGCCGGCGTGCAGGCCGGCTTCGCTCGCAACACCGATTTCAATGGTGTCCAGCAGGAAGGTGTGGGCCACTACCAGGTCACGCACAAGAATGGCGAGCGCCACAGCGCCGCCAAGGCTTATGTCACGCCCAACCGGTCACGCCCGAATCTGCATGTGTTCACCGGCGCCCTCACCACCCGCATCCTGATGGAGAAGAAACGTGCCGTGGGCGTGGAGTTTGAGCATGAAGGCCAGACCAAACAACTCAAATGCCAGCGCGAGGTGCTGCTGTGTGCGGGAGCGATCCAGTCACCGCAACTCCTGATGCTCTCGGGCATTGGCCCCAAAGCCCATCTGTTGGACCACCACATCGTGCCGCTGCACGACTTGCCGGGTGTTGGCGAGCACCTGCACGACCACATCGACATGGTGCAGGTGGTGGATGTACCGGCTGCCAAAGATCTGTTCGGCCTTTCACTGACGGGTGCCGCCCACATGGCGAAGGGTGTTCGGGACTGGCGCAGCCAACGCAGCGGCATGCTGACCACCAACTTTGCCGAGGCCGGTGGTTTTATCAAGAGTGACCCGTCAGAGCCGATCCCCGATCTGCAACTGCACTTTGTGATTGGCAAACTCATCAACCACGGGCGCACCACCACGCTCGGCCACGGGTTTTCCTGTCATGTCTGTTTGCTGCGCCCCAGGAGTTACGGCAGCCTGCGCCTGGCCAGTAAAGACCCGCAGGCGCTGCCGCTGGTGGACCCTGATTTTCTGGCCTCGCGCGATGACATGGACCGCATGGTGCGGGGCTTCAAGCTGATGCGCCAGATCCTGTCACAGCCGGCGCTGGCCCAATTTGGCGGCCGCGAGCTGGCCGCCACCGCGCGGGCGCAGACCGACGGCGAGATTGAGCAGGCCATTCGCAACCTGGCGGACAGCATTTACCACCCGGCCGGCAGTTGCCGCATGGGACCCGGTGACATGGACGTGGTGGACGCCCAGCTGCGAGTGCATGGCCTGCAGGGCTTGCGGGTGGTGGATGCGTCGATCATGCCGCGTCTGGTGGGGGGCAACACCAACGCCCCGGTGATCATGATTGCCGAGAAGGCTGCGGACATGATCAAGGCGGCGCAGCAGCCGCTTTGATTACCCCAGAAACCGCTTGCGTGTGAGCGCCAGTGCCACCCAGAAGCCGCCGGCTGCATACACCGTCAGCACTGCCACCGGCTGCAGCCAGTTGGTCGGCCACTGGTCCATGAACAGTGGGCGCACCAGTTCCACCGCGTTGGTCAGCGGCAGCCAGTGCGCAATGGCCCGTACCAGTGGTGGCAGTTGTTCCAACGGAAAGAAGATGCCGCTCAAAAACATCATCGGCGTCAGAAACAGCGTGAAGTAGTAGGTGAAAAAGTCATAACCATTGGCCAGCGCGTTGAAGATCAGGGCCAGGCAACTGAAAGTGATGCCCACCCCCAGCAGCACCGGCCAGGCCAGCAGCAATTTCGGGCTGTAGCTGATGCCCAAGGCCAGCATCACCCCCAGAATCGCGGTGACGGTGAACAGCGACTTGAAGGCAGCCCACAACATCTCGGCCAGCACAATGTTGTCCAGGTTGACGGGCGCGTTCATGATGCCGTCCCAGGTCTTTTGCACGTGCATGCGGCTGAAAGCCGAGTACAGCGCCTCAAAACTGGCGGCGTTCATGGCACTCATGCAGATTGAGCCACTGGCCAGAAACAGGATGTAGGGCACCTGCACCCCGTCCACAGTGATTTTGCCCACCAGCGCACCCATGCCGTAGCCAAAGGCCACCAGCCACATCAGGGGCTCGGCAATGTTGCCCACCAGGCTCGGAATGGCCAACTTGCGCCAGACCAGCAGGTTGCGCAAGAACACCGGCCACCAGCGCATGGAGAGCTCTGGCGCACGCCATATTGAGGCATGTTTGTGCCCTCCAGACCCTTTGGATAATGCGCTGTCAGCTCTGGTATTCATAGTGTTCATTGTGTTCAGGCATCCTCTCGAATTTGACGCCCGGTAAGCTTCAGGAACAGGTCTTCCAGGTTGGCAGGCCGGTGCAGGGTGCGCAGTTGCGGATGGGCGGCCAGCGCGGTCATCAGGGGCTTGGCATCCACGGTGTAGAAGAACACGGTTTCACCGCTGACCTCCACGCGCGCGGCCAGCGCCTTCAGGGGCGTGTCCACCAGCGCCAGCGCGCCGTTGCCAAACACTTCAATCACGTCGGGCTCCAGGTACTGCCTGATCAGGTCACGCGGTGCGCCTTCGGCAATCTTTTTGCCGTGGTCGATCACCAGCAGGCGGTTGCACAGGCGCTCGGCCTCGTCCATGAAGTGGGTGGTCAGCAAGATGGATTTGCCTTGCTGCAACAGCAGTTGCAGGCGCTCCCACATCAGGTGGCGTGCCTGTGGGTCAAGCCCGGTGGTGGGTTCGTCCAGCAGCAACAGGCGCGGGTTGTTGACCAGGGCGCGGGCCAGGCTCAGGCGCCGCTTCATGCCGCCCGACAGTTCGCCAGGTTTGGCCTTGGCCTTGGCCGTGAGTGAGGCAAATTCGAGCAGTGCCGGAATACGCTCCCTGATCTGCGCGTCTTTCAAACCGAAGTAGCGGCCGTACACCAGCA
>CAISLL010000280.1 GCA_903886165.1 uncultured beta proteobacterium
AGCAGGAGCGCATCGGCTTTGGTTGGGTGCAGGCCGCGTTGCGGGGCACGCACCTATGACCGATCTGATCTTTCCATTGGCCCTGCTGCTGGCGCTGCTCATGGACCGATATTGGGGTGAGCCGCCGGTGCGCCTGCACCCGGTGGTCTGGATGGGCAACTACCTCGCCTGGGCTGGCCAGCGGGTGCAAGCAATTGCCCTGCCTGCAGGTGTTGATGATTTCAAGGCATTCTGGCTTGCAGCCCTTTACTGGATTGCAGGATCTGCTATTACTTCAGGTGTAGCTTGGATGCTCCAGAGCTTGATTCAAGACTTGTGGTTCGGGTTTTCTGTGGTGCTGTTGGCCTTGTTGTTGAAACCCCTGCTGGCCTGGGCCATGCTGAAAAGCGAGGTGCTCGCGGTGGAAGCGGCTTTGGGTCAATCCTTGCCGGCCGGGCGTGAGCGCCTGAGTTGGCTGGTGAGCCGCGACACCACCCACCTGAGTGAATCCGAAGTGCGGGAAAGCGCCATCGAATCGCTGGCCGAGAACCTGAATGACTCGGTGATCGCCCCGATTTTCTGGTTCGTGCTGCTCGGCCTGCCCGGTGCGGCCTTGTACCGCTTTGCCAACACGGCCGATGCCATGTGGGGCTACAAGGGCGTCTACAAAGGGCAAAACTGGGAGTGGGCCGGCAAGTGGGCGGCCCGCGCAGACGATGTGTTGAACTGGGTGCCGGCGAGGCTCACGGGTGTGCTGTTGGCTGTGTTGCACCGCGTGCCACTGCGCCGGTTGCGTGCGCAGGCGTGCCAAACGCCTTCACCCAACAGCGGCTGGCCGATGGCAGCGATGGCGCTGGCGCTGAACGTGCGGCTTGGCAAGCCAGGTGTCTACACCCTGAACCCGGCCGGTCATGCACCGCAGGCCGCACAGCTGCCCTTGGCCATTTCTTGTGCATCAAATGTGCTGCTCGCCCTTATAAGTATTGTGCTGGTTACTACTGTGTTGGTAGTATTTTTCAAAGGGGAGGTGGCATGACTTCGCTGCGCACCCATGGCGGCCCGGATGCGCTGGGCACGCCAGTGCATGACTTTTCTACCAACAGCAATGCCTGTGGCCCCTGTCCGTCGGTGCTTGAAGCACTGCGCCAGGCCGATGCCTGCCATTACCCGGACGCCAGCTACACCCATCTGCGCCAACAGTTGGCTGCATTTCATGGGGTGCAGCGTGAGAGGGTCTTGCTGGCCGGCAGTGCCAGTGAGTTCATCTTTCGCATCACCGCCTGGGTGGCGCGCAGCGCTTTGGCCGCGTCAGCATCGGGTGTGCTGCCGGTGCCTGGCGTGCATCTGCCACCCCATGCCTATGGCGACTACGAGCAGGCGGCGCTGGCATGGGGCCTGGCACGGGTGGCGCGCCCTGAGCAGGCCGCGCTGGTGTGGGCTTGCGAGCCCACCAGTCCCTTGGGTCAGGCGCACCCGGGCTGGCCACCCAGCCTGCTTGAGGCGTGTGGTCACCCATTGCCCGCCACTGTGCTCGATGCGGCCTATGCGCCGCTGCGCCTGAGCGGCGTGCCGTCGCTCGGCGCGGCGCAACTGTCGCAGGTCTGGCAACTGTTCACACCCAACAAGGCCCTGGGCCTGACCGGGGTGCGTGCGGCTTATGTCATTGCGCCACTCGGGGCGCAGCATGCGGTGCGGGCATTGGAGGCATTGGCCCCCTCATGGCCGGTGGGCGCGCACGGGGTGGCGATGTTGCAGGCCTGGGTCGGTTGCGCTGTGCAGGCTTGGCTGGCCGGCTGTTTGCCTGTGTTGCGTGAATGGAAAGCACGACAACAAGGCCTCTTGCAAGGTCTGGGTTGGCGCGTCGCACCCAGCCAAGCCAACTTCTTCTGTGCCCAACCGCCCCAGCCGCTGGACTTGGCGCATTTGCGCCAGGTTCATGGCATCAAACTGCGTGATACCTCGTCTTTTGGCCTGCCCGGCCAGATGCGTCTGGGCGTACTGCCGCCGGCTTCGCAAGATGTGTTGCACCACGCCCTGCAAACTACACCGTTGACGATCCTGGCCGATGGTAGCCATGCAGCGGCCATCCAAACCGGCTGAACCGAGACCCGACATGACCTACAGTGTGAAAGAGATTTTTTATACCTTGCAAGGCGAAGGCCACCACGCCGGGCGTCCCGCCGTGTTTTGCCGCTTTGCGGGCTGCAACCTGTGGAGCGGCACCGAAGAAAGCCGCGCCAGCGCGGTCTGCCAATTCTGTGACACCGATTTTGTCGGGACCGACGGCGAGGGCGGCGGCAAGTTCGCCACTGCCCTGGCCTTGGCCGCGAACATCAATGCGCTTTGGCCCAAGGCTTACCCGGCAAACAAATACGTGGTGTGCACGGGCGGTGAACCCTTGTTGCAACTGGATGCACCGCTGAT
>CAISLL010000281.1 GCA_903886165.1 uncultured beta proteobacterium
ACGGTCTCCCCAAGCGAGCGGTTCTTGGCCTCCACATCGGCATTCAAACGTGGCAACAGCACACCCAGCAGCACCCCAACCACAGTCAACATCGCCAGCGCCACAAACGACGAGAGCCCGAGCGAAATCCAGAATCGAAGGGACCGGGCCATGCGCGCTTTTTCAGGTCAAGGCTGCCGGTCAGCGCAGCCGAACAAACGCACCATCCCGAATGGTGGTCATGAAAGTGTCACGCCGGGCGTCTCCGTTAGCATCAAACTGAATGACAGATTGCGCTCCGGTGAATTTCTGGCGCGCCAGCAGCGCTTGCTTGGTTGTCTGCCCGTCCGTGCGGGCAGCAAGGGTGTCAAGAATCACATTTGCGGCATCAAAGCCGGTCAGGCCGGCGAAGCCTGGTGTGTGCTGAAAGCGCTCCAGATAAGCTTTGTGAAATGCCAGATATGACGCTTGCTGACTGGCCCGGTCAAGAAATTGGGCAATCACCATGCCTTCAATGGCCTTGCCACCAAGTTCTAGCAAACGTTCGGTGGCAGCCCATTCCGATGTGAAGATACTTACCTTGCCATCATGCTTGCGTACTTGTTGGGCCAGCAATGCGGTGTCAACCGAGTTGGCCAAAATCAGCACGCCATCAGGGCGGCTATGCAACACGCGCTCGACCAGTGCCGAAAAGCGGCTGTCATCACCGGAACTGAAAGACACCGTGTCGCTGATCACACCGCCGGCAGCTTCAAAAGCGGCCTGGTAGTCCCTGAGCCAGGGTTGGCTGTAGGACTGGTTGCGCATGTCAAGCACAGCAGCGATGCGTCGACTGCCCTGTACCGTGAAATGGTAGGCCGCGCTCTTTTGTGCGTATTCGGTGGTGGATGCAATCACGCGAAAAAAATAGTCGTCCTGCCCTGTCAGAAGCGGGGTTGTGACGGTGGGGCTGACCATCAATACCTGAGCCTGGTTCACCAAGGGCACGGTGGCCATTGCCATGGCGCTTGTCATGGGACCCACAATGGCGTCCACCTTGCGGCCAATCAGACGGGTGACAGCCTTCTGGGCGACTTCAGGAAGTTGCTGGTCATCCTCAACCAGCAGTTCTATCTGCCGCCCATTGACGCCGCCGGATGCATTGCGCATTTCCACCGCCAGCAAGGCACCGTTGCGTCCACCAATGCCCAGGTCCGCCACCCGACTCGAGATGCCACCCACAAAACCAAGGCGAATCGGCTCCGGTGGCGTGCATCCCACCAGCCCGGCCAAAGTGGCTGCCAGCGCGAAAAGTCGATACAGCGCGCGGATCGAAAACGCTTTTTGTTCCACCAACGGACCTTTGAAATTAGGGCCGGATTATAGGTGTGAGGCAGGCGGTGTGGCTCTATCTGCCAGGCTGGACCGCCCTCTTGTGCCCATTTTTGTTGGCCTTGGTCATCGCCAACGAGCCTTACTGGCCGGTGTCAAGCCGCCTCTTTGTAAAACACGCTGCGTTGCAACACCCGTCCAGGCAGCGGTGCCACCTTGTCATGAATAGCCCCGATGTGGTCTGGCGTGGTGCCGCAGCAACCGCCCACAATGTTGACCAGTCCCTCGGCAGCGAACTCGGCCACCAGCCGGCTGGTGTCTGCGGGCGTTTCATCAAAGCCGGTGTCACTCATCGGGTTGGGCAGGCCGGCGTTGGGGTAACAACTGATGAAGGTGTCTGGCGCTGCCTTGGCCAACTCCTGGATGTACGGGCGCATCAGCGCAGCACCCAGGGCGCAATTCAGGCCCACCGCCAGCGGCTGTGCGTGGCGCACACTGTGCCAGAAGGCCGTGACAGTCTGGCCGCTGAGAATGCGCCCGGATGCGTCTGTGACGGTACCGCTGATGATGATCGGCAGGCACTCACCACTGGCTTCAAAAAATTCGTCGATCGCAAACAGTGCGGCCTTGGCATTGAGCGTGTCAAAAATGGTTTCCACCAGCAGCGCATCGGCCCCCCCCTGCACCAGCCCCTGCACCTGGTCGTAATAGGCAGCACGCAATTGCTCAAAACTGATGTTGCGCGCGCCGGGGTCGTTCACGTCGGGGCTGATGCTGGCAG
>CAISLL010000282.1 GCA_903886165.1 uncultured beta proteobacterium
CCGGGCGCGGCAACTTCGAATTCGGCCTGAACGAGACTTTTGCGCCGGACGGCCCGGTTGAGTCCTCGGCCAATGCCGTTCTGTTTCCCTTCGGATCACCCAACACCACTGGTGTGGGTGCTTTGTGTTATGTGTCCTACGGCATGATTGCACCGCGTGCAGTGTTTGGTGAAGTGATGCACGACGTGGCCGACGACGTTGAGCAGGCTGACCTGGTTTTCGTCTGGGGTGCCAACCCGGCGATGGCGTCCCCACCTGAAGACCTGGTACGGCTGAAGGCGGCGCAGGCGCGCGGCGCGCGCGTGGTCGTGATTGATCATCGTCGTTCGGAGACTGCCCGTGCCCTGCGCGCGCAGTGGGTAGGGGTGCGCCCGGGCACTGATGGCGCACTGGCGTTGGGTCTGATCCAGGTGCTGCTGGCCGAGGGCCTGGAGGACCGCGAATTCGTGACCCGCTGGGTGCACGGCTTTGAGGCGTTGCGCGACTACGTCAGCGCTTATCCGCCGGAGCGTGTGCAGGCCATCACTGGCGTGCCGGCCGACACCGTGTGTGAGCTGGCCCGTGCCATCGGAGCGGCCAAGGGTTTTTCCATGTTGATGTACACGGGGCTGGAGTATTCCAACAGCGGGGTTCAGGCCATTCGGGCTGTGCTGTTGTTGCAGGCACTGGCCGGGCACCTTGATCGGCCGGGTGGCAAGCTCTTTCGCACCCGGGGCGGCGTCGAGTTGCATCGCACCACGACACCCTCACCCCAGGGCCGGCGCCCGGCCATCGGTGCGCGCGAGTTTCCGGTCTATGCAGAAGTCCGTAACGAGGCCCATGCACTGATGTTGCCCAAAGCCATTCTGCAGGGTGATCCCTACCCGGTGCGCGGCATGATCGTCGCGGGCAGCTCGATCCAGACTGCATGGCCCGACCCGTCACTCTGGCGCCGCGCCTTCGAGGCACTTGATTTGCTGGTGGTGATTGACCGTTTCCCGACGGCGGATGCGGCGTTTGCTGACCTCGTGTTGCCGGCCACAACGATGTTTGAGATCGAGTCCTACCAGGAGTACCCGGGCCGGGTGGAGCTGCGCCGGCGCCTGATGGACCCGCCGGGGGAGGCGCGCAACGACTACCTGATTTTTGCCGGGCTGGCGCAGCGCCTGGGTTATGGCGCGTGCTGGCCGCAGACCGAACGGGGCATGGTCGAGGCGGCGTTGCAGGGCACCGGCATCAGTTACGAGCAATTGGCCGCCAGTCCCGACGGCGTGCCGCTGGCGCAACCGGTGCCGCGCCACCGCAAGTATGAAACCGGCGAACTGCGCGCCGATGGCCAGCCGGGTTTCAATACCCCAACCGGCAAACTTGAAGCCACCTCCGAGTGGCTGCGCGGCCATGGCCATGAGCCTCTGCCGTTTTATACCGAACCGACGGAAGGACCGTTGGCGGCGCCAGAACTGGCCGTTCGGTTTCCGCTGGTCTTCAACTCTGGTGCGCGCACCAAGTCAGATTTCCGCTCGCAGCACCGCAACATCGGTTCGCTGTTGGCCATGCAACCTGAGCCGCTGGTGCACCTGCATGCAGACGATGCGGTGGCGCGTGGCATTGTTGATGGCGACCCGGTGGACGTCATTTCGCCGCGTGGACGGGTTCGTTTCACGGCCCGTGTGGGCAATGACATCGTGCGCGGCGCGGTTGAGGCCAACATGGGTGGTGGTGGTCCGCTGGGGCCGCCCGCGTGGCGCCAGGCGAATGCCAACGCGCTGACCGATCCTCTCAATTACGACCCGATTTCCGGTTTCCCGGTTTACAAGGCCTTGCTTTGTGACGTTGTCAAAGCCAGCGAAGGTGCTGCCACGGCAAGGTCATCATTGAGCTGATTCAGGGCTTGGGGTTTTCCAACAAAAGACGGCCCAGGTCATGGCCGGAAACCAGCGTGACACCCTGCGCGGCAGCAAATCGCTGGGCAGTGTGACTGACCGGGACGAGGCTGAGGAACACGCAATGCTGTGCTTCGTTGGCCGCTTTGGCGGTTGCCAGTTCACGCAGCACCTCGACGCCATGGCTGGCGGCTTTCCAGCGTTTGCAGCTCACCAGCGTGGTCTGGCCATTTTTCTCGATCTGGAAGTCGGCGGCTGAGGCGTTCAGGCGCGTTACGGCATACCCCTGCCGTGTATAAATTGCCTCGACCTGGCTGGAAAAGTCCCGCCACGACAAGGCTCCGACCTGTGCCAGTGCCTCTGCCACCCGGGTCGCGCTGGGTGCGCGCCACTGCTTGCGGGCGGCCATGATGCCGATCACCAGAAACGGGAACCCACCCATCACGCCAAAGTTCACGTAAGCTGCAGGCAGCAGTGCGAATGACAGGAGAGCGAACACCGCCACAATGCAAAAGCTGATCCACCAGGGTGAGCGCAGCAAAATCGCAAACAGCGAATTCTTGGCCATTTTGAATTTCATGCGAATGCTCTGTTTTATATATGTTTTAAGCCTCTATGGCACATTAAATAAGCGTATATAGCTATTTATTTTTAATTAGATACCTTGGCTATGTAGTTCAACTACGCCTTTGGGCGTGTGCAGCGTGGCGATCAGGTCGGCAGGGCCGGTGTCGATGGTCAGGCCGGCCAGGCCAATCCTCTCACAAGCGCTTTGCAGCTTGGCGGCCGAAGGGTGCACCAGCCTGATGTGTTGCAGCGTGACGCCCGAGCGCGGCAAACTGTTGCGTGGGTGCAGGCGCAGCGGCTCGGCGGCGTCGGCCTTGCCCCACTGGATCAGGCTTGGCAGCGCGCCATTGAACAGGCGTTGGCCGTCTTCGCGCACCGTGATCTGCCACTGCAACACGCCACGGCGTGAATGTCGGCTGGCATGGTTGGCCGGTCCGGGGTCAATGCCCTGGGCCTTCAAGGCAATGCGTGCCGCCTGGATGTCGTCGGTGTTGGCGACAAAATGCACCAGGCGTGGCTCGATGGCAATGGCCGCTTGCAGGGCTGCGTCGTCCAGGTCAAACCAGCGCTTCGCCGCCGTGTCGGCAGACCGCTTGGCCTGTGGGTCGATGGCGATGATTTCAAGGTAGGCCAGTGGATGCGCTGGCGTGGCGATCTTGAACAGGCGGTTGTGGGTGCCGTACCGCGCATGTTCGCCGCCCGGGCCGGGCGTGATGCCAAGGGTGGCTTCGCACCATTGCACGCCCAGCGCCAGGGTTTTGGCCGCAACGACCAGGTGATCCATTTGGGTTTTCATGGGTAATGCGGGTCAGCCCGCCAGGCCCACGTAGACATTTTGCACGTCGTCGTTGGCATCAATGGCGGCCAGGAAGACTTCAACTTCTTCCAGGTGCTCAGGGCTCAGGTTGGCCGGGTTGACCGGGTTTTTGGGTTTGTAACCCAGCTTGGCCGACAACACGGTGAAGCCGTGGGTGGGCAAGGCACGGCTGACCAGATCCAGGTCGGTCGGGTCGGTCAGGAACAAGGTGTTGCCGTCTTCTTCAGCAGGTTCAAAGTCTTGTGCGCCGGCCTCAATGGCGGCTACTTCGGGGTCCGCACCCGCAGCCAGTGGCTCGGCCTCGATCATGCCCACGTGGTCAAAGTCCCAGGCCACCGAGCCGGAGGTGCCGAGCTGACCTTTGCGAAACAACACGCGCATTTCGGGCGCGGTGCGGTTCACGTTGTCGGTCAGGCATTCCACCATCACGGGCACCTGGTGCGGCGCAAAACCCTCGTAAATGACGCGCTCGAAATTGACGGTTTCGCCGGTCAGACCTGCACCCTTCTTGATGGCGCGCTCCAGCGTTTCTTTCGGCATGGAGGCTTTGCGCGCCTGTTCAATCACCAGCCGCAGGTGTGAGTTGGCGGACGGGTCAGCCCCACTACGTGCCGCCAGCATGATGTCTTTGGCCAACTTGCCGAAAATCCGACCCCTGACATTTGCTGCCAGATCCTTGTGTTTTGCCTTCCACTGTGCGCCCATTTTTGGGGTTCCTTGCAGTTGTTGCGCTAAAGCGCAGGTGAATCTTGAGGGGGGCAAGGTTAACACTCGGCACCTGATGGGTTGTCATGCCGGGCTACGACGAGCCTGCCCCGGACTCCGATCCGGGGGCATCCATGACGGCAGAATGCACTGGATTGCGGGTCAAGCCCGCAATGACAGCTGGGGCCCGCAACGAAAACGGGCTTTCGCTGGCCACGGTGGCTTATTCGAAGACGTAGGTGCCGGGTGCGGTCCCCAAGTCAGGGTATGACTTGGCAGTGACTTTGGGCGCGTCCACCATCGGCCCGCACTGCGGCGCCAGCCAGGCCAGCCAGTCCGGCCACCAACTGCCCACATTTTTTCTGGCGTGTTCGCGCCAATGCGTGCTGTGCTCGTTGCTGGCGGGCTCACTCACCCAATAGCTGCGCTTCGGCGGCGTGACCACCGGGTTGACCACCCCGAAGATGTGGCCCGAGGTGGACAGCACAAAGCGTATCGGTGCCGCCACGTTGATGTGCTGGCGAATGCGGTAGGCTTGGTCCCACGGGACGATGTGGTCGTCTTGTGCGCTGACTGCGTAGAGCGGCTGGGTGATGCGGGTCAGGTCGATCGACTCGCCACCAATGGTCAGTGCATCAGGTTTGACCAGCTTGTTGTGCAGGTACATCTGACGCAGATAAAACGAGTGCATGCTTGCGGGCATGCGTGTGGTGTCCATGTTCCAGAACAACACGTCAAGCGCCGGCAGTTCTTCACCCAGCAAATAGCTGTGTTCCACATAGTGCCAGATCAGGCTGTTGGCCCGCAGCAGCCTGAAACTGGTGGCCATGTCGCGGCCGTCAAGGTAGCCGGTTTGCGTCATCTTCTTTTCCAGTGCCGCAATCGCGCCCTCGTCGATGAACACGTCAATGTCGCCCGGTTTGGCAAAGTTAGTGAGTGTGGTCAGCAGGGTCCAGTGCGCTACCGGATTGGCTTGTGCCGGGTAATGGCGGGTGGCCCAGGCCATGTAGGTCGACACCAGCGTGCCACCAATGCAGTAACCGGTCAGGTGCACCTGCGGTGTCTGGCAGATCTTGCGCACGGTTTGTACCGACTGGTCAACACCGTCGAGCAGGTAGTCATCAAAGCGCAGGTTGGACAACTCGGCAGTGGGATTTTTCCAGCTGGTGATGAAGACGCTGTAGCCCTGGTCGACGAGGAACTTGACCATACTTTTTTGAGGCGTCAAATCCAGCACGTAGTATTTGTTGATCCAGGGTGTGATGATCAGAATGGGTGTCTGATGTACTTGCGCCGTGCTGGGTGTGTAGTGGATCAGCTCCACCAGTCTGTTGCGCAGCACCACCCGCCCAGCCGTGGTCGCCAGGTCAGTGCCGATCTTGTAAGCATCAGCTTCGACCATGCGGATGTTTTTGGACTTGGCGTCGCGTAACAGGTGCTGCAGGCCTTGCTTCAGACTGTCGCCACGGGTCTCGACAAAGCGGCGCATGGCGACAGGGTTGCTGAAGAAAAAATTGGTAGGTGCCATGGCATTGAGCCATTGGCGGGCCCAGAAAACGGCCCGCCGGCGCTGCTTGTCCGAGAGCCCAGGGGTATCGAACAACATGTCTTCGGTGCGGTGTGTGATGCCCAGATAGAACTCTTTGAGGGTATCCCAGAAGGGTTTTTCCTCCCAGTCCGGGTCGGCAAACCGCACGTCGTCCACATGGGGTTTGATCACGTCTTGCGTCGGCAAGCCCAAGGTCAGGCGCAGCAGATGCGCCTGAAATGCCATTGAATCCACCAGCAGGGTGTTTGTTGCCTCTGACAGTTCCTGCGGATGCGTCAACCAGGCTGCTTGTGCGTTGGCCACCGAGGTCATCATGCCGTAAGGGTCCAGGGTTTGCTGCAGTTTTTCAAGCAGCCTGGCCATCGGGTTGACGCCCGTTGAAGGGTTGGATAAATCTTTTTCCCTGTGTTTTGCGTTGTAGCGCATGGTGTTCTCCAGTCAATCAAGTGCCCACAGTCTGTGTCGTTTAAGCCAGTGAATCGCGGCTTCGCGCGTAGACACAAATAATTTTTATGTCATGCTGGTAATGCGATCAACGGATCAGCACAGGTCACACCTAAAGGCTCGAAGCGTTTGAGGTTGCAGGCGAGCAACAGCAGGCCAGCATGTTGGGCCAGTGCCGCTATCGCAACATCAGCAAAACCGGGGTGACAGCCTTTGGCTTGTGCCGCATCAGAAAATTGCCCAGCAAGCCGGGCGGCCTGCGCATCCAGCGGCAAGATGCGATCGGCATAGGTGGTCAGCAAGCCGTCTAACCAGCGGTCAAGGCGGTCAGCCCGCTCGGCACCGCCGGCGCGGCGCAATTTGCTGATGCCTTGCGCCATTTCGGCCACGGCAATGGCTGGTAAAAAGAGTTCCTTGTGATGCGCCTGCAACCACTCGCGCAATGGCGTGGGAACGAAGGCTTCGCGCCCAGGTGCCAGCGCTGACACCACGCTGGTGTCAAGCAGATAGCCGTTATGCAAAATCAATACCCCGCAGTGGTGTGGTGTCGCGCTCGATCGCCAGCGGTTCGGGCAGGGCCAGTAGGTAGTTGGCGAGGTTGGGCATTTCCAGTGGGTACAGACGTGCGCCCTCTGCCACCGGCACGATCATGGCGCATGGCTGGCCGTGGCGACTGACCAGGGTCGGGCGGCCTCTTTCAGCGGCAGCCACCAGTGCAGAAAAGCTGGCCTTGGCTTCCCGAATTTGTAATGTTTCCATGGCGCATCTCCTTGTGACTACATGAGGTCATTTTATGCAGATTTAGCTTCAAAGCGCCAGCGACAGCTGCGAATGCCGTGGCAGTGCCCACAGTCTGTGCCGTTTGAGCCAGTGAATCGAGTGAAGCACAAGAAGCGGCATCACGCCTTGATCAAGCCCATGCAGTCAGCCTGACACTGATGACTTTTGTGTGGGCTGACGTGTTGAACGTGACAGCCCGGGGTGCGCCCGGCAGCTCAACCCAGGGCGTCATTCACCTGTTCGTTGAATTCGGCCAGACTCTGCGCTGTTTGCACCTCGCGCGGCATGGCGTCGCGCACCGAGAACACGCCCAGGATCTTGTTGGCGTCGGTGACGATGGGCAGGTGCCGAAACCCTCGCTCAATCATGATCAGCACCGCATCTGCCACCTTGGTTTCGGGCGCCACGCAATACGGACTGCGCGTCATGATGTCCGCCACCGTGGTGGTGGCGGGGTCGAGCGACTTGGCGACCAGCCGGGTCATGAGGTCGCGCTCGGTCACGATGCCCAGCAGGGTGTTGTTGGCATCAATGACCAGCACACTGCCGCAGTTGGCACGGGTCATGACACAGGCGGCTGCGTACACTGTGGCGGTGGGTAACACGTTGACCACGTGGCGCTGTGCCATTGATTGAAATACGGTGCGTTCGGTCATGGCAGGCTCCTTCGGATTGAGTTCAAAAATAATAGCATCTTGCGTTTTATCTATAGGGGCTGCAGCCACATATAACGTGAAAGTCCCCGGCTGTCATCCCGGACCCGATCCGGGATCCATGGATTGCGGGTCGTGGCCCGCAATGACAGCCATTTTCATGCTCCGGTGTGGCTTTGCTGTCATGGCAGTTAGCATGCAAATCAACGCAGCGCGGCGTTGATCTTCTCCAGTGCCTGTGCGCCCGGGTTGAGTTGCCTGGCGTTCAAGGTGTTGAGCGGCACGGCACAGGTGTTGAGCGAGGTGTGCAAATCAGTGGCCAGCGGGTCCACGTAAAGCAGGCCGGTCACCACCTCGCCGCGTGCCTGGTGCTGCTGCATGTACCCCAGGGCGGCATAGCGGTCAGTGGGGTCGTAGTCGGTGTGCAATTTGCGCAGGCGCAGCATGGAGCCGTCATGCTGCTCCACCTCCACCACTTCGCCGGGCGAGTAGTCAGCGGTGATCTCGTGACCGGGGGTGATGAAGTCGATGCGGCTGACAGCCTCGTTGTGCTGGCGCACGTAGTCATAGCTCTTGGTGCTGCCGCCGTGGTTGTTGAAGGTGACACACGGGCTGATGACATCAATGAAGGCTGCGCCACCATGCGCCATGGCTCCTTTGATGAGTGGCACCAGTTGTGCCTTGTCGCCAGAGAAACTGCGCGCCACATAGGTGGCACCCAATTGCAGCGCAATGCCCACCAGGTCGACCGGGCTATCGCTGTTGATCACGCCTTTTTTGCTCTTGGAGCCGCGGTCTGCCGTGGCTGAAAACTGGCCTTTGGTCAGGCCATAAACCCCGTTGTTTTCCACGATATAGGCCATGCGCACACCACGTCGCATGGCGTTGGCAAACTGGCCCAGGCCAATTGATGCCGAGTCACCGTCGCCCGAAATACCCAAATACAACAGTTCCCGATTGGCCATGTTGGCACCGGTCAGCACCGAGGGCATGCGGCCATGCACGGTGTTGAAGCCGTGTGAGGCGCCCAGAAAATAGTCTGGCGTTTTGGAACTGCAGCCAATGCCCGAGAGCTTGGCCACGCGGTGTGGCGCGATGTCCAGGTCCCAGCAGGCCTGAATGATGGCAGCAGAGATCGAGTCATGCCCGCAGCCGGCGCAGAGGGTCGAAATACGGCCCTCGTAGTCGCGCCGGGTGTAGCCGACCTTGTTGGTGTGCAGGGTCGGGTGGTGCAGGCGTGGCTTGGCAATGAAAGTCATACGGTCTCCTTTTGCGCGCTTTTTGCCACGCTCTCATGAATGTTGCGGATGATGAAGCGGGCGGTGATGGGTGTGCCGTCGTAGTGCAGCACCCGTACCAGCTTGGCCGGGTTCACGTCGAGCTCGTTAATCAGCATGGTGCGCATTTGTGCGTCGCGGTTTTGCTCCACCACAAATACCGTGTCGTGATCAGCCAGAAAGTCGCGCACCGAGTTCGGGAACGGGAACGCACACAGCCGCAGTGCATCCACATGGTCGCCATTTTGTTCCAGCACATCGAGGGCTTCGCGCATGGCCGGCGTGGTGGAGCCGTAATACATGATGCCGACCCGGGTTGGTGCCTTGGCCGGTCGCAGGATGGGCTGCGGCACCAGCGACTCGGCGGTTTTGAACTTGCGGATCAGGCGCTCCATGTTGTAGATGTAGTCCGGCCCGGCCTCCGAGTACATGGCCTGCGGGTTGCGCGATGTACCCCGCGTAAAGAACGAGCCCTTGGATGGGTGGGTGCCGGGCAGGGTGCGCCACGGAATGCCGTCGCCATCGACATCACGGTAGCGGCCAAAGGGCTTGCCCGCTTCCAGTTCTTCGGCAGTCATCACCTTGCCCCGGTCGTATTCCTTGGCGTCGTCCCAGACAAAGGGTTTGCACAGGCGCTGGTTCATGCCGATGTCGAGGTCGGTCATGACAAAGATCGGGGTCTGCAGGCGCTCAGCCAGGTCCAGCGCGGCCGCAGAGTGGGTAAAACACTCGTGCGGGTCTTGCGGGAACAGCAGCACGTGTTTGGTGTCACCGTGCGACGCGTAGGCGCAACTCAGCAGGTCAGACTGCTGGGTGCGTGTGGGCATGCCGGTGGAGGGGCCGCCGCGCTGCACGTTGACGATGGTTACTGGAATTTCCGCAAAGTAGGCCAGGCCAATGAACTCGGTCATCAATGAAATGCCGGGCCCCGAGGTGGCCGTGAAGGCACGGGCGCCGTTCCAGCCGGCGCCCACCACCATGCCAATCGATGCCAGTTCGTCTTCGGCCTGCACGATGGCAAATTTGTGCTGGCCGGTGGCCGGGTCGACCCGGAATTTCTCGCAGTATTTCTGAAACGCCTCGGGGATGGAGGTGCTAGGGGTGATCGGGTACCAGGCCGCCACCGTGGCGCCGCCGTAGACCAGGCCCAGGCCGGCCGCGCTGTTACCGTCAGTAAAGATCTGGTCACCCACGTTGTCCGCGCGTTGCACCCGAATGCCAAGCGGTGCCTGCATGTGCTGTTTGACGTAATCGCGCCCCATGTGCAGCGCCTTGACGTTGGATTCCAGCAGGCGCTCCTTGCCCTTGAACTGTTCGGAAAACAGTTTCTCGAACACCTCGGCTTCCACGTCGAGCAGCACTGACAAGGCACCCACGTAAATGATGTTCTTGAACAACTGGCGCTGGCGCGGGTCGGTGTAGGCGTTGTTGGCAATCTCGGTCAGCGGCACGCCCATGTTGTGCACATCATCGCGAAATTTGTTCGCGGGCATGGGCCGGGTGCTGTCATAAAACAGGTAGCCGCCGGACTCCACTTCGGCAATGTCGGCGTCCCAGGTTTGCGGGTTCATGGCGACCATCATGTCGACCCCGCCGCGGCGGCCGTGGTAACCCTTCTCACACACGCGGGCCTCGTACCAGGTCGGCATGCCCTGGATGTTGCTGGGGAAGATGTTGCGCGGGCTGACCGGCACACCCATGCGCATCACGGCCTTGGCAAACAACTCGTTGGCAGAGGCTGAACCCGAACCGTTGACGTTGGCAAACTTGATGACGAAATCGTTGATGGCTTCGATGCGCTTCATGCAATCTCCAGGGGGGCAATAGGGTGGGGGGCGGCAGCTTTGGCGTCGCGGCAGCGTGGCCCGGCTTGTGTGGTGTTGAGCAGAAATTTCTGCATGTCCCAGGCACCGGTGGGGCAGCGTTCTGCGCACAGGCCGCAGTGCAGGCACACGTCCTCGTCCTTCACCATGACACGGTTGGTCTTGAGCTCGGCCGACACATACAGGTCTTGCGCGGTGTTGGTGGCCGGGGCTTTCAGGCGGCCTCTCAAGTCAGCCTCTTCGCCGTTGGCGGTGAAGGTGATGCAATCCATCGGGCAGATGTCGACGCAGGCGTCGCACTCAATGCAGGTGTTGCGATTGAACAC
>CAISLL010000283.1 GCA_903886165.1 uncultured beta proteobacterium
CCTATGGCGGTGGTGCCAATGCTGTGCTCGGACAGGTCGGTGCCGACTTTGGTGATCAGGTGCGCGCGCTGGTCAGAGTGGTCAATGGCACCGCAGGCATCCACCACCACGCCGTCTGAATTGGTCAGAATGGCAAAGTAGCGGGTGTTGACAATGGCGCGCGCCAGGCTGTTCAGGATGGGTTGCGCGGCCTGAATCAGACCATGATTGGCCTCCAGCGTGTCGCGCAGCATGGGGGCACTGATTTGGTCGAATGCCACCTTGGTTTGAGCTTGCAGGCCCAAACTGAGACAGCGTTGCCACGAGCGCTCCACCCAGGGCGCAACCCAGCCCGGTGCCAATGCCTTGCCGTCGAGCATCAAGGCTTGTCGCGCCTGCGCAATACGCGCCAGTCGGGGCGATGGACTGACAAGGTTGGGGTTGGCTAGGTTCATGTTGGGCGGCGTTTGTCCGAATTTATCGCATTTTGGCCACCTTTGTGGCTGGTGACTGCCGACACCTTGCTGGTGTCGCCTGTTTATCCGGCACGTATCTTGCCCATTCCCGTGCTGGAGTGATGTGGACTGCCCGGCGGGTGTTCACAGACGGAACACATGTGTTCCACGCTGTGAATGCTGCCGGTCAGGCATCCCTCCTGTTCGTGTCATTGACTCATACCACCTATATCACAGGAGAACATTTTGAAAAGTTTGAACGCATTGGCCATCAGCATTTCGGTTTTGGGCGCGCTTGCCACCTTCCTTGCCCTCGGACCCTTCAGTGGGGTGTTTTTAATCTGGGCCGCGTTTGTCGCCTGGGGTGCCTTCTATGCGCTGGGAGCGGACATCGCGGCGCTGCAGAAACTGATTGTTTGCGGGGTCTTCGGGGCAGCAGTGGCGTGGTTGGTGGCGGTGACGATTCTGGCCATACCCCTGGCCGGGCCATTGGGCTTGCCGCTTTGGGCCGCGTTGGTGGTGGGTGCCGGGGTGGTTGTGGTGGTGCTGGCCGCCAACATGCCAACGCTGGCCACCATTCCCGCCACGGTTTTCGGCTTTGCTTCGACATTTGCCTATCTGTTGCAAACGCCTGACGTTTTGACACTCGACGTGCTGCTGTCAGCAAGTCTGAAAAACTCGCTGATTGTCATTTCTATTTCTGTCGTGGTGGGTGCCGTCTTTGGTTTGCTTTCGGCTCGTTGGGGTGCGGCAATGACGCAGAAATCAGCGGCATAACCACACAACAACACTGACAAAACCGGTTTGCGCTGGTTCTTCCGGCGCAAACCGGTTACTCGCCACGAACGGTGAATGTCGTCAGCACTCGAGGCCGGCTTGTGCCCCCGCATTGGCTTCGATGGTTTGGTCGCCAGTGGGCATCATTTTTTACATTAAAACTGACATGTAGCCCATATGAATATGGCATTTATTGCTATCAAATACTTGGCAAAAGATGGCCCGTGACGCGGTCCCAGGATTTTTCGGATTCGATGGATTACACCTGTCCCATGGCATCGCGTATCCCCGGCATCCTTGGCGACGGATCGCCGTCGTACAGCGCGAGCAGTTCGCGCAGCAGCATGCTTGCGAGCGTGCGCGCATCGCCGAGTTCGCCCTGCGCGAATCTGCCGCCTTTCAGCGCTTGCGGCGCAGCCTAGACGCGTGTGATGCAACCAAAGCGCTCCAAGCCTCATTTGAGCCTGCAGCTTCGCTGAGTACCCATTGACGACCGATACCAGTCCGCCCGACTGTGCCACCGCTGTCGTATTGGGAATTGATGGGGATCCGTGTTCATATCCTGAATGTGCCGGTACGTGTCTCATTTTGAGATTTTCTGAGGTGAACCTGGTTGTTATCAGGGTTAGCCCTAGGTGGCAATGGGCGCCAAACTCCAACAATCGCTATGTAGAAATTTTCATAGGAACAGCATTGCATAGGTGCCGTTTTTTTTATTCACCACCCCTCAGGAGACAAACAAATGCAAAAGGTGTTGCACATCAATGCGGAAAAATGCACGGGCTGCCTGCAGTGCGAAATGGCGTGTTCTTTCGAGAATTACGGCGTTTTTGCCACCGCCAAATCGCGCATCAAGGTTTTTGACTTTCACCACACAGGCAAGAAGGTGCCCTACACCTGCACCCAGTGCGACGAGGCCTGGTGCCTGCACGCGTGCCCGGTAGAAGCCATCACGGTGGACAAGGCCACCGGCGCCAAGGTGGTCAATGAAGCCACCTGTGTCGGTTGCAAGGTCTGCACCATTGCCTGCCCGTTTGGCACCATCAACTACGTCCAGGAAACCGGCAAAGTGCAAAAGTGCGACCTCTGCGGTGGCGAGCCTGCCTGCGCAGACGCCTGTCCCACAGGCGCCATCACCTTCATCGACGCCAACTGGACCGGCCTGGGCAAGATGTCGCAGTGGGCAGACAAACTCGGCAATCAGTCAACAGCAGTTTAAAAAACCCAACACTTTAGGAGAACGAACATGTCATGGGCTGGAAAAATTTTGCGCGTTGATTTAACCGCAGGCACTGTCAAGAATGAACCCCTCAACATGGAGTGGGCGCAAGCCTACCTGGGCTCTCGCGGCCTGGGCACCAAGTACTTTGTCGAAGAAGTCGACGCCAAGGTTGACCCACTCTCACCCGACAACAAGATCATCTGGGCCACTGGCCCGCTGACCGGCACCATGGCCTCCACGGGTGGGCGCTACACCGTCATCACCAAAGGCCCGCTGACCGGCACCATTGCCTGTGGCAACTCCGGTGGCTACTGGGGCGCCGAGCTCAAAATGGCCGGCTGGGACATGGTCATCTTTGAAGGCAAATCGCCCAAACCGGTCTACCTCTACGTCAACGACGACGTGGCCGAGCTGCGCGACGCCGCCCACCTGTGGGGCAAAAGCGTCTGGGAAACGGAAGAAACCCTCAAGAAATCCCTGCAAGACCCGCTCACACGCATCTCAGGCATCGGCAAGGCAGGCGAAAACCTGGTGCTGTTTGCGGCGGTGGTGAACGACCTGCACCGTGCTGCCGGGCGCTCTGGTGTGGGCGCCGTCATGGGGAGCAAAAACCTCAAGGCGATTGCCGTGCGTGGCACCAAAGGTGTGGGCAACATCAAAGACCCCAAGGCCTTCATGAAAGTGGTGGCCGAGAAGAAGAAGATTCTTGCCG
>CAISLL010000284.1 GCA_903886165.1 uncultured beta proteobacterium
CACCCGCGCACTTGGCCACCGAGCGGAACAGCACGTCCACCGAAGGCCGGTGGCGGTTCACCAGCGGGCCATCCATCACCTCCACGTAATACTGCGCACCGGTGCGGCGCAGCAGCATGTGTTTGCCACCGGGGGCAATCAAAGCCCGGCTGTTCACCACGCGGTCGTTGTTTTGCGCCTCTTTCACCTCAATCTGGCACAGGCCGTTAAGCCGCTCGGCAAACGCTGCGGTGAACATCTCCGGCATGTGCTGCACGATGACAATGCCGGGTGTGACCCGCGGCAGGCCGGTCAGCACCACTTCAAGGGCCTGTGTGCCACCGGTGGACGTGCCCAAGGCCACCACGCGCTCGGTGGTCTGGATCATGGCGCTGTGTTTGCCAGCGGCGGGCATGATCACATCGGCGGTGTTTTTTGTGGTGGCATGCAGCAACTTCACATTCGCCTTGGCTGCCGCCTTGACGGTGCTCACCAGGTCTTCCGAGGCATCTTCCAAAAACTGCTTCAGGCCAATTTTGGGTTTGGTGATGATAGCCACCGCACCTGCGGCCAATGCCGCCATCGAGGTTTGCGCCCCGGCTTCGGCAAGGGTCGAGCAAATCACCACCGGGGTTGGCTTTTCGGCCATCACCATTTTGAGAAAGGTGATGCCGTCCATGCGCGGCATCTCGATGTCCAGCACGATCACATCGGGCCACTGCACCTTCATGCGGGCAATCGCCAAAATTGGGTCGGCCACCGCCGCCATCACCTCAATTTCGGGGTCTTGGGCCAGCATGCTGGCCACCACCTGGCGCACCACCGCCGAGTCATCCACCACCAATACCTTGATTTTTTTCATGATTTTTTTCCTTCCCCGGGCTGGGCTGCAAGCTCCAGTGCCGACGGTTTGACCTGGCGTGCCCACACATCGCCGCGACTCAGGTCAAAAATGATTTGCCGGTGGCCAATGCCAAACAGGCTTTCTTTCACCACCGCGATGCCGCGCAACTGCAGCATCTCGCGCGCGGCCATGCCGTTGCGCTGCCCCACCTTGATGCCGCTGGCGTGCCCATGCCCCGGAAACATGTTGCCGCCGCCAAAAATCTTGGCTTGGCAGTCCTGCGGCTCTACACCGCGTGCACGCAAATCGGCCATCATCAGCTCCAGCGCCTCATCGCCATAACGGCCGTCCATTTCGTTGTGCTTGACCTTGTGCCCGCGTGTCGGCAACAAAAAATGCGACATGCCGCCCAGACAGCTCTCTTGGTGCCACAGCGTGATTGACACGCATGAGCCCAGAATGGTGCGGATTTGAAACCCTGCATCTGCCACAAACAGCTCACCGGGCTGCAAAAAAACATCCAGCAAATCTTTCAGGTGAGCCATGTCAGAGGGGTTTTTGGTAAATCGACGGCGCCACCATCTGCACCGCCGTGCTGATGTCGTTCAGGCTCTCGGAGTGCCCGATGCAAAAATAACCGCCCGGCTTGAGGGTGGAAATCACCCGCGCCACCACCTCGCGCTTGGTTTCGTTGTTAAAGTAAATCATCACATTGCGCAAAAACACCATGTCAAACATGCCGAGTTGCGGCAGCGCGGTGTTGAGGTTGAGATGGCGAAACATCACCTTGTTGCGCAGCGTGCCGTCAACCAGCAAATGCCCGTCATATTGGCCACTGCCCTTGCGGCAATATCGTCGCAGGTAGTCTGGCGGAATATGGCGGCCACGCTCCAGTGAGTACAGGGCACGGCGAGCACCTTCGAGCACCCGG
>CAISLL010000285.1 GCA_903886165.1 uncultured beta proteobacterium
AACCACCCTTGGCAACATCGCCAGTGCCCAAAGCATCACCGGTGCCGGTGCCACGTTTCCAGCCCCCATTTATGCGAAGTGGGCGGCCGAATACAACAAGGCCTCGGGCGTGAAGGTCAACTACCAATCCGTCGGTTCCGGCGCCGGCATCAAGCAAATTGACTCCAAAACAGTCGATTTTGGTGCCTCAGATATGCCTCAGACAGATGAAGTGCTCAAAGCCAAAGGCCAGTTCCAGTTTCCAACCGTGATCGGTGGCACCGTGCCAGTCATCAACATCAAAGGCATCGGGCCAGGCCAAATGAAGCTTGATGGCCAGGTGCTAGGGGATATTTACCTCGGAAAAATCACCAAGTGGAATGATGCCGCCATCAAGGCTTTGAACCCAACTCTGGCTTTGCCAGATGCCGACATCGCACCGGTGCGCCGCGCAGACGGCTCGGGAACCACGTTCAATTTCACCAACTACCTGAGCCGGGTCCATGCAGAATGGAAAGCCAAAGTGGGCGAAGGCACGGCCGTGAACTGGCCTGTCGGCGCTGGAGGGAAAGGTAACGAAGGCGTGGCGGCATTTGTCAACCGTTTGCCCAATTCGATTGGTTATGTCGAATATTCCTACGTTTTGCAAAACAAGATGACCTTCACCCAGTTGAAAAACAGGGATGGTGTGTTTGTGTCACCGAGTGAAGACGGTTTCAAGGCGGCCGCAGCCGGTGCCGACTGGAACAAGTCGTTCTACCAGCTTATCACCGACCAGCCTGGCAAGGGCACCTGGCCGATTTCTACTGCCACGTTCATCTTGATGCATTTGCAGCAGGACAAGCCGGCACAGGCCACAGAGACCTTCAAGTTCTTTAGCTGGGCATTCAAGAGCGGTGACAAACTGGCAGCTGATCTCGACTACGTGGCTTTGCCTGACAGTGTGATTGCCACCATTGAAAAATCTTGGGCCAATGTCAAGGATGCATCTGGTAAACCTGTTGCATTGAAGTAAGTTGCTTGGTTGGGTCCGGTTTGACCACGGGGGCGCTTGATATGTCCACTACACTTTCAGCAAAAGAGATGTCGTTGAATTCACCTGAAAATATTGCCGGACATGTCATGACCCAAGCTTCTTCTGTCAAACAGGCTCCTTCAAGCCCATGGGCTGATCGCGTTTTTGCGTGGCTTGCCAAAGGTGCCGCGTTAGTGACGCTTGGGTTGCTGATCGCAATATTGACATCCCTGACGGTAGGCGCCTGGCCAGCCATCAGCAAGTACGGGCTGGATTTCCTGACGACGGCCACTTGGGATCCAGTAAAAGAAGAGTTTGGTGGCCTGGTCATGATCTACGGCACCTTGATGACATCGTTGATCGCGTTGTTGATCGCAGTGCCAGTCAGTTTTGGAATTGCAATTTTCTTGACAGAGTTGTCGCCCGCATGGCTCAAACGCCCGCTGGGCACAGCCATTGAGCTGCTGGCTGCGATCCCATCCATTGTTTATGGCATGTGGGGCCTGCTGGTGTTCGGCCCTATTTTGTCAACTTATGTGCAGCAGCCATTGCAGGCCCTGTTCAAGGGGGTGCCGTATCTTGAGGCGCTGTTTTCCGGGCCGCCCGTGGGTATTGGAATTTTGTCGGCCGGCATCATTCTGGCCATCATGATCATCCCGTTCATTGCGGCGGTGATGCGTGATGTGTTTGAGGTCACGCCTACTTTGCTCAAAGAGTCTGCATATGGTCTGGGTGCCACAACTTGGGAAGTCGTTTCCACCGTGGTGTTGCCCTACACCAAGACAGGCGTCATTGGCGGCATCATGCTGGGGCTTGGCCGTGCCATTGGGGAGACCATGGCGGTCACGTTCGTGATCGGCAATTTCAACCAGCTTGACTCGTTGAGCCTGTTTCAGGCGGCCAACAGCATCACTTCGGCGCTGGCCAATGAGTTTGCTGAGGCGGGTGAGGGTTTGCACCAGGCATCCTTGATGTATTTGGGTCTGGTGCTGTTTTTTATCACCTTTGTGGTGTTGTCGCTGTCGAAGCTGTTGTTGAGTCAGCTGAAGAAGAATGAAGGCGCAAAAACATGACCATCAATGAAATTGCGCCGAACGCAGCGGCATTGGCCCAAGTTCGCCAGCAGCGCTACGCGTACCGCAAACGCGTCAATCAGATGGCGTTGCTGTTGTCACTGATGGCGATGGGGTTCGGTTTGTTCTGGTTGTTCTGGATCTTGTTCGAGACGGTTCGACTCGGTACGGCCGGGTTGTCACTGTCGGTATTTACCGAGATGACGCCTGCTCCCAACGACGCAGGTGGTTTGGCCAATGCCATTTATGGCTCTTTCCTGATGGTGTGCCTGGCGACATTTGTGGGTACGCCCGTGGGCATAATGGCTGGCATATTCCTGGCCGAATTTGAGCCCAAGAGCTGGCTTGCATCAGTGACAAGGTTCGTCAACGACATTTTGCTTTCTGCGCCTTCCATCGTGATCGGCTTGTTTGTCTATGCCGTGATCGTGACACGGTTCAAATCCTTTTCTGCCTACGCGGGCATAGCGGCCCTGACCCTGATTGTGATTCCGGTGGTGATTCGCACCACCGAGAACATGTTGCAGTTGGTGCCTTCCGGGTTGCGTGAAGCCGCCTATGCCTTGGGCGCACCAAAATGGAAAGTGATTTTGAGCATCACCATGCGCAGCGCCCGCGCCGGGGTGGTGACTGGGGTTTTGCTGGCCGTGGCACGTATTGCAGGTGAGACTGCGCCGCTGCTGTTCACAGCATTGAGCAATCAATTCTGGACATCCAGTTTGAGTGAGCCCATGGCGAGTTTGCCGGTCACTATTTTCAAATTTGCCATGAGTCCGTATGAAAACTGGCAGCATCTGGCGTGGGCGGGTGTGTTCTTGATCACGTTGGCAGTTTTGGGGCTCAACGTGTTGGCTCGGGTTTTAACTCGGACCAAAATTTGATGCGCCAGTTGTAAAGATTAAATAAGGTTGTCAATGACTACTGCAAATGCAATCGGCAAAACCGAAATCCCAAAAATCACGGTGAAAAACCTGGATTTCTTTTACGGCAAGTTTCACGCGCTCAAGAATATCAATCTGGAGATCCCTGAAAACAAGGTCACCGCATTCATCGGCCCTTCGGGTTGTGGCAAGTCGACTTTGTTGCGAATTTTTAATCGCATGTTTGAGTTGTACCCGGAGCAACGGGCGCAGGGCGAGGTACTTCTTGATGGTGAAAATCTTTTGACCAGCAAGCAGGATGTCGCACTGCTACGTGCCAAGGTGGGCATGGTTTTTCAGAAGCCCACCCCATTTCCAATGTCAATTTTTGACAACATCGCTTTCGGAGTAAAGCTGTTTGAGTCGCTTAATGCCACCGATTTGGAAGAGCGCGTGGAGTGGGCTTTACGTAAGGCCGCTCTGTGGACGGAAGTCAAGGACAAGCTCAAACAGAGTGGCTCCAGCCTTTCAGGTGGGCAACAACAGCGCTTGTGTATTGCCCGTGGTATTGCAATCAAGCCTGAGGTGTTGCTGCTTGACGAGCCCTGTTCAGCGTTGGATCCGATCTCAACCGCCAAAATCGAGGAATTGATCATCGAGCTCAAAGCGGATTACACCGTTGTTATCGTCACCCACAACATGCAACAGGCGGCTCGTTGCAGTGATCACACGGCCTATATGTATTTGGGCGATCTGGTGGAGTTTGGTGCGACCGAGCAAATATTTTTCAAACCCAGCCGCCAGGAAACCGAAGACTACATTACGGGCAGGTTCGGTTGAACAGCATGAATTTTTTAGGCGGGGTAATGCCCGTCAGGGAGGTAATTTGAAGGAGAATTTCGATGGGTGACAAACATTTGTCAACGCAATTTGACAGCGAGTTAAGCGCCGTCTCCACGCGTGTGATGGAACTTGGCGGATTGGTCGAGTCGCAAATTCGGCAGGCAATCTATGCCTTGTCCCAGTTCAGCGTTGAGGTTGCCAATGAGGTGACGGCAGCAGAGGTTCGCGTCAATGCCATGGAAATTGACATTGACCGCGAGCTTTCCAGCATCATTGCCCGTCGCCAGCCGACGGCGCGTGATCTGCGACTTTTGATCGCCATTTCCAAGGCCACGGCGAATCTTGAGAGAGCAGGTGATGAGGCTGAAAAAATCGCCCGCATGGTGCGCCGTATCATCCAGAGTGGGGCACCGCGGGCCCTTCCCTCGCTGGAGTTGCGAGTGGCCTCTGACATGGCGTCTGCCCTGTTGCGCAAGGCGCTTGATGCGTTTGCGCGTCTTGACACCAATGCCGCGTTGGTAATCCTGAAGGAGGACGACCTGATTGACAAGGAATTTGATGGCTTTGTACGCAAACTCATCACTTACATGATGGAAGACCCGCGCATGATTTCACCCAGTCTGGACTTGCTGTTTCTGGCCAAGGCGATTGAGCGCATTGGGGACCATGCAAAAAACATTGCCGAGTTGATCATCTACATCGTGAAAGGCGCGGATGTCCGTCACGTCCCTATGGATCAAATTGAATCTGCGCTGAAATGAGACATCTACCTGGCGTGTTGATTGTTGAAGATGAGCCTGCTATTGCCGAGTTGATCTCGGTCAATTTGAAGCACAGCGGGTTTCGTCCGGTATGG
>CAISLL010000286.1 GCA_903886165.1 uncultured beta proteobacterium
GTACCTAGCTGCACTCTCTGAATTGGCTAGCGCACCGACCCAGAATCGGCTAGAACGCTATAAATACAGTAGCGTCTTGCGCACGTTTTACGAGGGCTTAAGGCCAATATGCTCAATATGTATGGGGTGGTTGGAATACTGGCCCCACCGCGCCCAATTCGGCGCAGAGCGCACTCAACGGCACTGCCAGAGCGTCGTTGGCCTGGTGTCACCAATGGTTACCACGGCAACAGCGGCGTAGAATTTTTTGAGGGATCACTTCGCGCTGACCATCCAAGTGCAGCCTTTGTTCACGGTGACGTCACAGCCGGTTTGATACAGCCCAAAAAAACGGGCTGCCCAAATGGACTGCCCGTTGAATTTTTTTGTCGCCAGCAAGGCAATTAACAGGCGCAATGGTAAGGTGCTTACTCGACCGTGATGGTGCCGGACATGCCTTTTTGCTTGTGGTCATCAATGGTGCAAATGACCTCATAGGTGCCGGTTTTGACTGGCACCAGGTACAGCTCGACAATGCCGCCCTTCTTGAAGGCTTCAATCGCATCAAAGTAGGGGGCCTTGATTTCGCCGCCATGCGGGCGTGGGGTCATGACCTTGCGCCAAGCCACAGACTTGAAAAAAGCCGGAGCAGTATAGTAATGGTCTGCTTCGCCGTTGTTCTTGATCACGATCCGGTAAGGCTTGTTGGCCTTGAGCTTGAGATTCTGTGGCACGAACTCATGTTCAAGCAACTCGATGGTGACCGTTTCCATGGTGTCCCACTTGGCTGCCTTGACAATGTCCGCGCCGTTGGTGATGTAGTCCTGTGCCCCTGCCAGAGTGGGAGCGATCAAAGCGGATGCCGCGAGAGCCATGGTAAGGATTGATTGGCGCATGTTTGATTCCTAAGTTGATGGTATTGAAAAACTAACAAAATTAACCCGACAGAACTGGTGTTTCATCCAATCGAAAAGTTCACGGGAAATTCTTGCACCTGTGAAACCTCACAAACAAAGGAAAACTGCCCTGCAACGCGCTTCTCATGTGCCTGTCAGCCACGAAAAACCTGCACTGCCTGCTCCATACGATGCGCCTGTGCGCTGAGACTTTCTGCCGCAGCAGCAGACTGGTGCACCAGGGCCGCGTTTTGCTGGGTCATGGCATCCAGCTCTGTGATGGACGCATTTACCTGACTAATCCCTTGGGACTGCTCAACTGCAGCTGCGGTAATTTCACCAATGGTGTCACTGACCCGATTGACTGAGCCAACAATCTCATTCATGGTCTTGCCTGCTTCCTGCACCAGTTGGGCACCCATCTGCACTTTCTGCACAGACGCGCTGATCAGCAGGTTGATCTCCTTGGCAGCTTTGGCACTGCGACTGGCGAGACTTCTAACTTCTCCCGCAACCACGGCAAATCCGCGGCCCTGCTCGCCAGCACGTGCCGCCTCGACTGCCGCGTTTAGCGCAAGAATATTGGTCTGGAATGCAATGCCATTGATCACATCGATGATCTCTGCGATTTTTCTGGAACTGCCGTTGATGTCGTTCATGGTGTCAACTACCTCATTGACCACCACACCTCCGCGTGCAGCCACAGCGGCGGCCGAGGTCGCCATCTGATTGGCTTGTCGGGCGGCCACCGCTGTCTGATTGACAGTGAAGGTCAGGTGGTCCATGTTGCCGGAAGTCTGCTGCAAACTAAGCGCAGTTTGTTCTGTGCGCAGGTTCAAGTCCTGATTGCCGGCAGCAATCTCGTTGGAAGCTTGAGAGATCAACTCGCTGGAGGCCGACACCTCATGCAGGGTGGTTTCAATTTTGGACACAAAGGTGTTGAACCCCTGGGCCAGTTGCGCCAACTCGTCCTTGCCATTCACCTGCAGTCGCACCGAGAGGTCACCGCGTCCCTCCCCGATTTTCTGCAATTCTTCAGCCACCTTCTGTATCGGCAGGGTGAGGCGCCGGATCACGTACGCGATAAAACCGATACCAACTGCCGAGAGTGGCAAGGCGATCAAGGCCATCAACCAGGTCTGGCGAATGTCTGCCTCTACCTGATCCATCGGTGCACTGATCTTGATCACACCGCGAACCGCTTGGCTGCTGCCGTGGCAACGAAAACAGTCCTTGTCATTGAGGATCGGCGCAAACATGGTCAGCATCTTTCTGCCTGGTACCTCTTCGGTATACAGGTAAGACAAGGCCTTGCTCTCTATGGCCTGGCGAAAAACAACATCTTCACGGGACACCACCGGAACAACCTTCTCTTCATCACGCAGAGAAAACTCTTCCGAACCGCGACGCTGATTGACATTTTGAGTGGTCTTGTTGTCATAGAACGCCTCACTACCGTCAACCCGCAATATCCGCATGTCACCTATGCCCGTGACCTTTTTCTGATTGTCGGCATAGCGTCTTGCAATCTCGGCATTGCCTGTGAGCATGATCGCCTGTATGCCTTGAATGGTGGCTTGCGCGACCGTACCCAAGGTGTCGCGATGTTGCGCCAGCAGGCTACGCCTATGCTGTTCGACGAAGTAGGTTGAGAGCAGCAAAGTACCCGTCACCATGACCAACAGGACCGCAGCAAAAATGCGGTACCCAATATGCTTTCGCAGCGTCGAGAGCATTGGTTCTTCAAACAGTGAAATGAATCATGGGCTAGTCAACAATCTTGACAATGCCTTCCATGCCGGCTTCACGGTGGCCTGGAATGCTGCAAAAGAAAGTGTATTGGCCCGTTTTCAATGCGACAAACCAGATTTCAGCCTCATTTTTGGACTTGATGTAGACCGAATTGATGCGATCGGCAGTCACCCGGCCAACCCTCGTGTTGATCATTTTGAGCGCAATGGCGTTTTCTTCAAAAAAGGAACCACCCACCATGTCATGCGCCTGCACGCCAATGTTTGTCAGGCGCAAACGGTACGGCAAACCGCGCTTGAGGACAATTTCGCCAGGCTCGTAATTGTTATCGTCGAGGTCAACCACGATTTCTTTGGCCGCATCCCAGTTGACATTCGCAAGGGCAGGATGCTGCTTCAATACTTGTTTTTCATCTTCTGCAGCCAAGACCGCTGGACTGACCAAAGTAAGTGCCAACAGTGCGCTACCGAACAACCCAGTTGCTAATCTATTCATTTTCTTTGATCCATTGAAATATCAATTATTTAATGGCAGAGAAATCAAACATCAGGAGTTCCGAGACGCTTTTGTGCTCGGAATACCCTTTGTTGAACACTGCAATCTGGCCCAATATTTTTTGACCGGGTTTGAAGGCCGCATCGTCGGCATGCCCAGTATTGAGGGCCCGCCCGAACTCCACCTGCCAGTTGCCGCCGCCCCATTCACCCTTGGCGGCCACATCCGCACTGCTGCCTGACGGCGTGCCGACTTCGAACGACGGCACTTTATCGCCCTTGTTCTCTTTCGGTCGCGTCAAGGCTTTAAACACCGGTGCCCCGGCATCGCGCTGTTTTTTGATGTAAATCGTTTTGCCATCGGGCATGGAGTATTCGGCGGCATTCTCCAGCGTGGCCGTGGTCATGTGGTGCATCTGGTCTTCAGCGAAACCAGTCGGGTTGGTGCGGCCCGCTGACCATTGCCAAACATCCACCGTGTAGTCTTTGGTGGCCAACATGGAGCGGTCAAAATCACCTGCCATGTAAAAACGCAAGGCCAGCATGTCGTCACGCTGCTTGCCCTGGGCATATTTGTCACCGCGCCATTCCCAGAGCAGGTAATTCGTGTCGGCCTCAGAATCCGGGTATTTCAGCGCAAAGTACACCTTGCTGCCATTCACACCAACCTTGATCTGAACGGTCAAGCTCCCGGTCTGGTTCTTGTCATCGTCTGGGCTCAAGCCGAATTTGGCCCGATCAGCCTTGTCAAGGGAAGGCTTGACGGGCACTTTGACCCAGCCATCACCACCCCACTCGGCCAGATTGCCATCAATTTTGGGCGCCTGTGACAGGGCAACCACTGGCACGATTTGCGGTGCCTGCGCCAATGCCATCAGCGGGGCCAGCAATAGGGCAGCAATAGAACTTTTCACAAAGCGTCTCCGGTACGTCACATCAAACTTGATGATATTAATGTTCAGAGCTCGTTTTTTTTGAGAATTTGTCTGCGCCCTGGTGAGTTGCCAAGGATCGGGTCAAACCGGTCGCTTGAACCGCGACGGGCTACGTACTTGTACCTAGCGGCACTCTCTGAATTGGCGAGTCCAAGGCCCCAACAGCAGCAGGAACTTCATCTGTTGGTGTTGCCTGGCGGGGTTGCGCAATTGCAAAGGACAAGGAGACTTTGGTGCCCATTGCCGATTCCATTCTTGTCGTGCCGCCTAGTTGCATGGCCAGGTCCGAAACCAGTTGAAGGCCCAGCTTTTGGGGTGATGCGCGTGCAATATCTGTGGCCATGCCGACCCCGTCGTCACTTACCCACAAATGCACTTCTGTACCGCCGCTGGCGGTGCGCAGCCCCACGCACACGGCTCCTTTACGCCCATCGGGAAAACCGTGACGCAGAGCATTTGTAATCAACTCGTTGACGAACAGGCCGCAGGCTGCTGACTGGTCAACACCCACCGTGATCGACGCCATGTCGGTGTGCAGATTTACTGCCCCGCCCAGTAAGTTGGCCATGCGAAACACCTGCCGTGCCAGATGATCCAGGTAGGTGCCCAGATTGACTGAGACACTGCCGCCCGACAGGTGCAGCGTCTCAAGCAATAGTGCCATGCAGCGGATGCGGCCCTGCATGTTATGGAGTACGCTGACTGTTTCGGTTTGCTGTGCACGGTCGCCTTCA
>CAISLL010000287.1 GCA_903886165.1 uncultured beta proteobacterium
CACAGCACATGGTCAATGCTGCGCCTGATCTTCTCAACCCGTTCAGGACGCCATGCCCAGATCGAGGGGCAGACAAAATGCACGGTTTTGATGCCGCTTGCCTTCAGGTCGGCTTCCAGGTCAAGGTTGAAATCAGGGGCATCGACACCAATGAAAATATCAGGCGGCTTTTCGAGCAAGCGGTCTTTCAGCTGGCGGCGTATACCCACGATTTCACGGTATCGGCGCAGCACGTCCCAGCCAAAGCCATGCACCGACAGTTTGTCATGCGGCCACCAGGACTGAAAACCACGCCGGGCCATGTGCGGCCCACCGATGCCCCCCGCCTGAAAATCGGGCCACCGCTGCTTCAACCCGTCAAGCAACAAGCCCGCCAGCAGGTCGCCAGACGTTTCACCGGCGACCAAGGCGGCATGCATCTTTTTTTGAGGACAAGGGCTTAACGAACAATGCCGCGCTGGGGCGATGATTGCTCCAGAAATGACAGCATCATCTGCACGTCTGGCGCGCACTCCGGGCAATTTTTGTCTAGTGCGGCAATGCGCTCACGAGCCGCTTGCAGGGTCAGGTCATCGCGGTAAAGCGCCTTGTGCATGGCCTTGACCGCGCTGATGCGCTCAGGCGAAAAACCTCGGCGACGCAGGCCCTCGAAGTTCATGGAGCGCGCCGCTGCCGGCTGCCCCTGGCACATCACAAACGGCGGCAGGTCGGCAAACAGCAAGGTGCACATGGCGGTCATGCTGTGGGCGCCAATCTTGACAAACTGGTGCACCACGGTGAAGCCGCCAAAAATCACCCAGTCACCCACGTGCACATGCCCCGCGAGTTGCGTGTTGTTGGCGAAAATGGTCTGGTTACCCACTTGGCAATCGTGCGCAAGGTGTACATAGGCCATCAGCCAGTTGTCGTCACCCACCCGTGTCACGCCGGCATCACCCGGCGAACCGATGTTGAAAGTGCAAAACTCGCGGATGGTATTGCGGTTGCCGATCACCAATTCACAAGGCTCCCCGGCGTATTTTTTATCTTGCGGAATGGCCCCAAGCGACGCAAACTGAAAAATCCGGTTGTCATGGCCAATGGTGGTGTGGCCTTCAATCACACAGTGTGGGCCGACCGTGGTGCCGGCACCAATCTTGACGTGCGGACCGATGACGGTATAGGGACCCACGCTGACCGAACTGTCGAGTTCGGCTGCCGGGTCAACCAGGGCTGTGGGGTGGATCGCTGTCAAGTGGTCACCCTATGACGCGATCTTGCGCATTGCGCAGGTCAGCTCGGCCTCAACCGCCAGCACACCATCCACCATGGCGCAGGTCTTGAACTTGAAAATACCGGCCTTCATGCGCAGCAATTCCACATCCAGGATCAACTGGTCGCCGGGCTCCACCGGGCGTTTGAAGCGAACTCCTTCCATGCCGGCGAAGTAATAGACCATGTCGTCGGTGGCGGCAGAGTCCATGGCATCAAATGCGAGCAAAGCCGCCGCCTGCGCGAGAGCTTCGAGCATCAATACACCAGGCATCACCGGACGGTGCGGGAAATGTCCCTGGAAGAACGGTTCGTTGATGGTGACATTTTTCAGCGCCTTGATGGTTTTACCTTTTTCAATTGCGAGCACCCGATCCACCAGTAAAAAGGGGTAGCGGTGTGGCAACTTTGTGAGAATCTTGTAAATATCCATCGGGATGTCCTTAGTTTGAATTATGTTGGGCGAGTTGCGCTTCCAGCGCACGCACGCGCTCGCGCAACTTGGCCAGTTGCTTGAGCGAGGCCGCATTTTTTTCCCACGTGGTGTTCTCGTCAATCGGAAACATGCCGGTGTAATGGCCCGGCTTGTGAATCGAGCGTGTGACCACCGAGGCGGCAGAGATGTTGACGCCATCCGCCAGCGTCAGGTGCCCCAGCACAACGGCACCCCCGCCCACCGTGCAATGAGCACCAATGGTGGCGCTGCCCGCCACGCCGACACAACCGGCCAAGGCGGTGTGTTGGCCAATGTGCACGTTGTGCCCAATCTGGATCAGGTTGTCGAGCTTGACACCGTCTTCTATCGCCGTGTCTTGCAAGGCACCGCGGTCAATGCATGTGTTGGCTCCGATCTCGACGTCGTTGCCGATGCGGACCGCACCGAGCTGCTCGATTTTTTCCCAGGTGCCGGCATTAGGCGCAAAACCAAAGCCATCGGCCCCGATCACCACCCCAGGATGAATCAGGCAGCGCGCACCAATCAGGCAGTTTTCACCCACTGTGACGCGTGACTTCAGTTCAGACTCCGCACCAATCACCGCGCCGGCTTCAATCACACACAAGGCGCCGATCCTGGCACTCGGGTGAACCGTTGCGCGTGCGTCAATCACGGCACTTGGATGAACCAGGGGCTGGCGCGGCGCGGGCAGACTTCTCTTCCAGAGTTGCGTCAGGCGAGCAAAATACAGATAGGGTTGGTCCGTCACGATGCAGGCGCCGCGTGCTCGGGCCTGCGTCTGAAACTGCGGACTCACAATCACGCAAGCCGCCTGTGAAACGGCCAACTGGCTCTGGTACTTGGGATGGCTCAAGAAACTCAACTGCCCGGTGCGGGCAGTTTCGAGTGGCGCAAGTCCTTCAATCAGGAGTGAGTCATCACCATGCAATTCACCTCCTAGCGCCTCAACAATGGATGCCAAACGCAGGGACACGCGCCATCAGCCTTTGAAATCAGCTTACTTTGCAGGAGACGCATTGAGCGCCTTGATCACCTTGTCAGTGATGTCGTGGGAAGGATTGACATACACCGCGTCCTGAAATATGAAATCATATTTTTCAGCAATCGCGAGATCCTTGATGACCTTGTTGGCGCGCTGAATGACCAATTGAAGTTCTTCGTTTTTGCGCGCGTTCAGGTCTTCCTGAAACTCCCGGCGCTTGCGTTGAAAATCACGGTCTTGCTCCAGCAACTGCTTCTGGCGCGATTGCCGCTGCGTTTCAGGCAAGGTGGGCGCCTCGCGCTCGAACTTGTCGGCCAGCGTCTTGATGTTGACGCCCTGGTCCGTCAACTCTTTCTCACGCTTGGAGAACTCCTGCTCAAGCTTGGTCTGTGCCGCCTTGGCGGTGCTGGCTTCCTTCAGCACACGGTCGGTGCTGACAAAGCCCAGGCGTGTCTCCTGTGCATGACCAGCCGACAGACTCAACCCACAGACGACCCACACACAAAAAAGACGTAAAAAGTGATTCATCAGAAGCTTGTCCCAATTTGAAATTGCATGGTTTGGATTCTATCGCCGTCAAACTTGCGCAGCGGCTTGGCAAATGCCAGTCGGAGTGGTCCAACCGGAGAAATCCAGCTGATGCCAACACCGGCCGATGATCGGAGGTCGCTCGCATTTGCGTTGATGGCCAAGCCGCCGTCCGAACCGCCCACCATACCCAGATCGAAAAAGCCATACATGCGCAGCGTGCGGTCATTGCCCGCGCCGGGGAATGGCGCAAGAACCTCCGCGTTGAGACTCAGTTTGCGTGTGCCACCCACCACCGTGCCACTGGCGTCAAGCGGCCCCAGGCTCCCTTGCTCGAACCCACGCACTGAACCCAGGCCACCACCGTAAAAGTTCTTAAACACAGGGTAGGATTTGCCACCCGCCGCGTTCCCAAAACCTAGCTCGGCATTGAACGCAGCGGTGAACTGTTTGCTTAAGGGCACATATTGCTGATACTGGTAAGTGGCTCGCAGGTACTTGACATCACCGGCAAAAGACCATTCTGCATTGGCTCGCTGAAAGCGCCCGCTGGAAGGCACCAACGCGCTGTCGCGGCTGTCACGCGCCCAACCTGCCGTGAAGGGCACGGCCAGACTCGACGTGCCGTACTCATTGATGTGAGTCTGGTACAAAGTGGGCAACAGGGTGCCGGGCTCAATTTTTGTGTTCTCAAAGCCAGCTCCAAAAAACACGGTGTCAATTTCGGTGAAAGGCACACCAAACCTGATCCCCGCCCCGGTAGTGATCAACTTGTAGTAATCTTGATCCTGGTAAGGGCTGCTGGTCTTATGGTAGAGATCAAGTGTCCGAGAGACGCCATCGGCTGTAAAAAAAGGGTCGGTGGTATTGAGTACCAGCACGCGGTTGATCTTGCTGGTATTGACTTGAATACCCAGCGAGTTGCCTGAACCAAATGCATTTTCCTGCTTCAAACCAAACGACAGCCCCAAACCATCTCCGCTGGAATAACCAGCACCCAGACTCAGGCTACCTGTAGGCTTTTCAGTGACATTGATGGTTAGATCCACCTGATCCGGTGAGCCAGGTACTTCCTGGGTTTCAATCGCCACCTCTCCAAAATATCCCAGACGGTCAACCCGGTCGCGGGACAGGCGAATTTTGTCGCCGTCGTACCACGAGGCTTCGAGTTGACGGAATTCCCGCCGCACCACGACGTCACGGGTACGGGTGTTGCCAGCCACATGGATGTTGCGCACATAGGCGCGACGCGACGGGTCGGCCTGCAGCACCAGCACCACCCGGTTGTTGACACGATCGAACTCTGGCTTGGCCTCGACGCGCGCAAACGCATAGCCGAAATTGCCAAAGTAGTCGGTAAACGCTTTGGTGGTTTTGGCCACTTCGTCGGCATTGAATGCCTGCCCTGGGCTAATGGCTACCAGCGACTTGAATTCTTCGTCTTTACCAAGGTAATTGCCGCTCAGCTTGACACTGCTCACCACAAATCGCTCACCCTCGGTGATGTTGATCGTGATGCCGATGTCGGTCTTGTTGGGCATGATGGCCACCTGGGTCGAATCCACCTTGAACTCAAGGTAGCCACGCGTCAGGTAGTAAGAACGCAGGGTTTCGATGTCTGCATTAAGCTTGGCACGGGAATAGCGGTTCGACTTGGTATACCAGCTCAACCAGCCACCGGTATCGAGGTCAAACAGATTACGCAGTGTCGACTCCGCAAACACCTTGTTGCCCACAATGTGAATCTCATTGATTTTGGCTGGCTCACCCTCGGTGACGGTGAAGGTCAGGTTCACACGATTCCGTTCAGCAGGCGTAACCGTTGTGACCACCTGCGCCCCGTATAGGCTGCGGTTGATGTATTGGCGCTTGAGCTCCTGCTCGGCGCGGTCAAGTTGCGCCTTGTCAAAAGGCCTGCCGTCTGCCAAACCCACATCACGCATGGCCTTGACCAACACATCCTTGTCGAATTCCTTGGTGCCGACAAACTCCACAGCTGCCACCGTGGGTCGCTCTTCGACCACCACCACCAGGACATCACCGTTGATTTCGATGCGCACATCCTTGAACAG
>CAISLL010000288.1 GCA_903886165.1 uncultured beta proteobacterium
ACGGTCACCCCGGCAGAGCCGGGGGTTTACCTGTTTTAATTACTACCAGACCCTGGGCAGCGAACACCTGAACACGGTGGCAGACATGGAAGCGGATCGGATGCGCAACCTGCTGCTGCGCAATTCGGACCGCCAGCCGGAAATGACGGTCGTCAGAAACGAGTTCGATCATGGCGAAAATTCTCCATTCCAGGCGCTCTGCAAAGAGATTTACAAGGCGGCCTTTGTGGCCCACCCCTACCACCACAGCACCATAGACCACCGCAGCGATATTTAAAAGGTGTCAATTCAAAAGCTGCGCGAGTTTTACAAAACCTTTTACTGGGCCAACAACGCCACCGTAACGGTCATTGGTAACTTTCAACCCGCCAAGGCGCTGGCAATCGTCAAGAAGGCCTTTGGCGCCTACCCCAAATTCCCCAAGCCGATTCCGGCCCTGTACACCGAGGAACCTGAACAACTCGGTCCGCACCGTGTGGTGGTCCAGCGTCCGGCGCAACTTGGCGTAGTCACCATTGCGCACAAGATTCCGCAAGCCGCGCACCCCGACCACGCCGCTGTGGCAATGCTGGGAGCCATTCTGACGGACGGCAAAAACAGCCGCATGTACGAAGCCATCACCGACAAGAATCTCTCCACCGGAGTCGACAGTGACGTCGGTTACAACGCAGACCCGTCACTCCAATTAGTCTTTTTGCCGCTGGCGCCCGGCGCCAGCGACGAGGAAGTTGAAAAAATTGCCTTGCAGGAAATCGAACGTGTGAAAAGAGACGGCGTGACCGCCGCTGAATTGAAATCCGCTGTGGCGAAAACGCTCGCTGAAGCCTCCTTCAAGCGTGACTGTTGATTTGCAGTCGCTGGCAGCCTCAATGAAAGCATTGTCGCCGGTGACTGGACGCTGCACTACAAGCTCGATGAAGCCGTCAGCAAAATCACTGTGGTTGACATTCAACGGGTGGCCAATACTTACCTTACCTGCTCGAAAACCGCAGCACCACGGGTTAATTCATTCCCACGGAGGCCGGTGCCGCAACATCCGGGAATGCGCCCACGGCACTCGCCGCGTCCGTGTTGTGCCCAATCCACCGGGAACCCAGCTATTGCGGCGCTCACCGCCATACTGCTGGACCAGGGCACCATCATACAAACCAAATTTGCCATTGCGCAACAACTTGAAAATGTGGGTGGAGGTGGGCGATGTCGCAGCCAAAACGCTGCAATCTGAAGTGGCCAAGGCGTTTGACGGCTGGTGCGGTAGCAGCGCCGCCCTGCGCAAGGTGCCTTATCCAACCCTTCATGCCCCTCCGAAGTCCGGGTTGAGCTGCCTGATGACCAATTTTCGCTACAACGTAGGCCTTACCTATGGCATTGATGGGGGTCTGGATGGTGACTCGTAGAACTCGGGAGAGTGGGCGATTTCGGCTTCCCTTTGCACCGCATTTACTCGACAAAGGGATTGCCCCCCGCTCGACGTCGGCTCAACAGGTGGTATCAGGATGGTGTCCCCGTCAGTGAGCTGAACTCCCGCAAAGCCAATTTTGGTCTGCTTTTCCCAGGTCAGCCTGTCAACCACCAGTGGATTGGCCAATGCATTCCTGTGCTGGTCAAGGCGGACAGTTTGCCAGCGGCCAAGAAATAGTGACGACTGAGGCTCTGCGGCAGGTCCAAATCAACTGTTCACAAACACATACTCGCGGTCGTCCATTGGTATGCCACGGATGATGTCGTTGCCCACCAGCACGCGGGTGAAGACATAGCCAACCTTCTGCAAAACCCGCTCTGAAGCTGTGTTGCCAGTCGTCACCGTGGCCACCAGGCGGTGCACGCTTTGGCCAATCAAGTGCTGGGTGACAGCACGAACCGCCTCGGTGGCATACCCCTGGCCCCAGTGCGCAGGAAAGAGGTAGTAGCCTACGTTGCTGGCTTCCATGTCCAAGGTGATTTCTGCGTCCGCACGTCCCAGATAAACGCCGTCCGATTTGCGGCGCAGCGCCCAGGTGGGCCAGGCAGTTTGCCGGTCGGGAGCCAGACGATTTTCAATTCCAAGCCAGTGATCACGCAGCCAGGCCAAGTCGCAAGGCTTGCCCATGGATATCCACAGGTACAGCGCATCGTCCTGCAGCGGTTCAAAAAAGGCAGCAGCATGTCGCGCCCCCAAAGGTTCAAGCGCGAGCCGATCCGTATCCAAGAACGGGCACAGCTTGAGAGCCACCTCTGCTTGCATACCCCTCGCGGCAACGTCAGCACCTGTCGATTCAATGGTATTCGACATAAATATATACAAAATCAGGCTGTAGCACTCTTACTAGTTTCCAAAATTGCTATACATTAAATAGCAATATTTTACTGGACGTACGAAACACTGGATTGCATTGGCACCTGCTCAGCCGCACCAAACTTGCGTCTCCACCAGCGCGGCAGGTTATCCAGGTAGGTGTAGAGCACCGGCACCACGACCAGAGTGAGCAGGGTGGAAGTAATCAGCCCGCCAATCACTGCACGACCCATCGGTGCCTGGGACTCTGCCCCCTCCCCCACGCCAATGGCCATCGGCAACATACCAAAGATCATCGCCAGTGTGGTCATCATGATGGGCCGCAGGCGCACCTGCCCAGCGTTGAGCACTGCATCAAATTGGTTCATACCGGCGCGCTGCGAATGGTTGGCAAAGTCCACCAGCAAAATGGCGTTTTTCACCACCAACCCCATCAGCATGATGAAACCGATGATGGAAAAAAGGTTGAGCGTGGAACCCGTCACGATCAAGGCGCCCATCACCCCCACCAGCGTGAACGGCAACGAGGCCATGATGGCCACCGGCTGCAAAAAACTGGCAAATTGCGACGCCAGAATGAAATAAATAAAAATAACAGCCAATCCCAGCGCCACCAGCGCGGCGCTGCCAGCCTCGGCGTTTTGCTCCGCCTCGCCTTTGATGTCAAAGCGGTAACCCGGGGGCAGTTCAATGCCCTTGACCACTTGGGTGACTTCCTTGGCAGCGTCGCCCGTGGGACGGCCCTCCACGCTGGCATAGATACCCACGCGGCGCTCCAGATTCTGGCGCTTGATCACCTGCGGACTGGTAGACGGCACAAACTCCACCACTTGGCGCAGTGGCACCATGACCGGCGCGCCATTGACGTCCAGTCGACTGCTGGCAATCGACAGGTCCCCCAAGTCGGCAAGACGTTGGCGGCCAGAACGCGGCAACTGCACATTGACCTCATAGTTCTGCCCATCGGGCGCCAGCCAGTTGCTGATCTGATCGCCATTGACGAACGGTCGCAGTGCCGATCCGATGCGCTCCAAAGACAGCCCCAGATCACTGGCCAGTGCTTGATTCACCTTGATGATGATGGCCGGATTGGCTGCTTGCAGGCTGTGCTCCAGGTCCACCACGCCTTTAACTGCCCCCACCTTGGCCATGATGGTGTCGAGCAGTTGCGGCAGCTCGCTTGACGCCGGACCGATCAGGTTGATCCAGATCGGCTTGTTGAAACCCACTGACAACTCGATACCAGCGATGCTTTTGAGCCGCTCGCGCACAGCTTTCTCCATGTCCTTCTGGGAGCGACGCTGGATGGTTTTGGCATCGGCCAGCTTCAGCAACAGTTCGGCCTCGTTGCGGTTGTTGCCGCCGACCGTGGTGCTGATCATCTCAATTTCCTTGAACTGGCCGATGGCAGCCTCAATCTGACGCACCTTGCCATCGGTATAAGTCAGGCTGGACCCCACAGGCGTTTTGATCTTCAATGAAAAAACACCCTGATCAGCCGACGGCATGAATTCTCCTCCCACCAGTGGCACCAAACCCAGGCTGGCCACGAAAATCACCGCGGCAATAGCCAGCGTGGTCTTGCGGCGGTGCAAAGTGCGGCGCAACAGGCGTGCATACACCTCATGCAACCATTCCACCCGGTGCTCCACCCCATCCATCAACCGGCCCAGCCAGGGCACTTTGGAGAACCGTGTTGCCACCGGGTCTTTCCACACCGATGACAGCATTGGATCGAGCGTGAAACTGACAAACAGGGACACCAGCACCGCCACTGTCACGGTGATACCAAACTGGAAAAAAATCCGTCCAATGATCCCACTCATGAACGCCACCGGAATAAACACTGCACAAATGGCCAGCGTGGTAGCCAGAACCGCCAGCCCGATTTCCTCGGTGCCATCGCGCGCGGCATCCAGATGGCTTTTGCCCATGCCCAGATGTCGCACGATGTTCTCACGCACCACAATCGCATCGTCAATCAGCAAGCCAATGCAGAGCGACAAGGCCATCAGGGTCACGGCGTTGATGGTGAAACCAAACGCATACATGGCAATGAAGGTCGACAAGACCGAAATCGGCAACGTCACGCCGGTAATGATGGTGCTGCGCCAGGAATGCAGAAACAGGAACACGATCAGCACCGTGAGCAAGCCGCCTTCAATGATGGTGCTTTTGACGTTGTCCAGTGAATTTTTCACATAACTGGCATTCTCGGAAATGGCGCGAATTTCCACGTCTGCAGGCAGTTGTTTGCGCAGTCCGGCCATGGTTTTAGTGACGGCTTCACCCACTTCCACCAGGTTGGCATCCTGTGTCTTGAAGATGCCAATGGTCAGTGCGGGCTGGCCATTGACGCGCCCCATGGACTGCTCTTCACGCTCGCCATCACTCACACTGGCCACCTGCTCCAACAGTACGGGCGCACCAGCACGACGCGCCACGATGATCTTGGCAAACGACTCTACGCTTTTGAGCTTGCCCTCCACCCGCACCAGTTGTTCCTGAACATCGGCCCGCAGATTGCCAGCGGGCATGTCCTGGTTGATGGCACGAATCGCCCCCAGCACCTCGTCAATGCCAATCTGGTAGGCCAACATTTGCTGGGGTTTCAGCTTGATCTGCACTTGGCGCTTCACCGCGCCGCCCACATTGACCTGCCCAACACCGGAGACCCCTTGTAGCCGCTTCACAATCAATTGATCGGTCAGGGTCGACAACTCACGCAGACTGCGTGTTTTTGACAGAATGGCGTAGGTTGCTGTGGGTTCGGCACCATCAAACTGGCCACGCACCACCAAGGGGTCTTTGGCATCCTTGGGAAAACCCGGCCTGAGCTGCGCCACCTTGTCGCGCACGTCCTGCACCGCTTTGGTCATGTCGGTTTTCAGGTTAAATTCAATCCACAACTCGCCACGTCCCTCAAACGAGTTGCTGAACAGCGTGCTGATTCCGGTGATGGTGTTGATGGCCTCTTCCATCGGCTTGACCAGATCGGCCTCGACCTGCTCTGGTGAGGCACCTGGATAACGCACCTGCAGCCAGACACCCGGCACTTGCACATCGGGCATTTGCTCCACACCCAGTCGGGTGTACGAAATAATGCCCAGCAGCATGAGCGCCAGCATCACCATGGTGGCGAAGACCGGCTGGTTGATGCTTGTTTTGGTGATCCACATGGTTGTCGCTCCCGGTCACTCAGGCAGGACCACTGGCCGATTTGGCAGCGACTGTGGCATCACGCAACACAGCTGGTGTGCCAGACTTGAGACCATTCATGCGGATACGCACCACCGGGATGCCCTCGGTCAAGCCTTCAACAACTTCCACCAGGCCTTTGGACTCGTCTTTGAGGCCCAGTTTCAAAGCACGCTTGGCCAACTTGCCACCTTCCACACTGAATGCGTAGGTCTGGCCAGCTTCTTCAAACACAGCACTCATGGGCAACACCGGCACCGCACTGGACTGTGACACAGTCACGACGCCCTGCGCGAACATGCCGCCGCGCAGACTCGCGTCGCCATTGGACACAGTCACAAAAAGCTTGACGGCACGTGTGCCCGTCTCGGCCAGCGGGTTGATGCGGGCAATCTTTCCTTCAAATTGGCGCTCACCAAAACCATCCACCAAAAAATGCACCACCTGCCCGACAGTGATGCGAGCCACATCCGACACCGGCACGGTGGCCTCCAACTCAAGG
>CAISLL010000289.1 GCA_903886165.1 uncultured beta proteobacterium
TGATGGCCGCCACCCCCACCACGTCGTTGAATGGGTCGGTAAAGCGGGCCTGCGGGTCGTAAATCTGGCCCATTTGCGCCACGCTGTGCGGCGTCAGCGTTTCGAAAAACCGCACGATGTGCGCAACCTGACCAGTGTGATCACTCAATTTTGCGGAGTCAGCGAGGTCAGGGTTCATTGAGTGGCGCGTTCAACCAGAGAAAAGTAGGTCCGGTAGGGTAGCAGGCGCAGGGCCTTGAGCCACAGGGTGAAGCGTTTCGGGAAATGAATCTCGAACGCGCCGCCCGCCCAGCCCTTCAGAATGGCTTGCGCCGCCTGTTCAGGCGTGAGCAGCGCGGGCATGGCAAAGGTGTTGCCAGCCGTGAGCGGTGTTTGCACGAAACCGGGGTTGATGATGGACACGCCCAGCCCCCTGCCGCGCAAATCCAGGTACAGCGTCTCGGCCAGGTTGATCAGCGCGGCTTTGGTTGGTCCGTAAGCCAGGCTGTTGGGCAGGCCACCAAAGCCCGCCACGCTGCCAATCAAGCTGATGTGCCCCTGGCCGCGCGCCAGCAATGAGGGCAGCACGGCGTCCAGCACATGCAATGCACCTACGTAATTCACGTCCACGTGGCGCTTCATGTCGGCCAGGTTCAGCTTGTCAGCGCGCATGGCCTGGTAATGGCCGGCGCAGTACACCACGCAGTCCAGCGGGCCCTGCGCCAGCAGCTGAATCGCCGCTGCTTGCACAGCCTGTTCATCCGTCACGTCCAGCGTCTGCCCCTCGCTGCCGGGATGTGCTTGCACAAAAGCCTCCAGCAGTGCGGTCTGGCGGGCCGACACCACCACCCGGGCCCCCAGCGCATGCAGCGCATGGGCGCTGGCGGCGCCAATGCCGCTGGAGGCGCCCACCAGCCAGACGGTTTTGCCGTGCCAGTCGTTCATGCGTGGGTTGAGGGGGGGCAGGAAAGCCATGAGGACTATATTATTTGATAGCTTACTGCGCTTAATTCATAAGGGCTATAGGCTTATTTGTTATAAATTCATGCGCCAGTGCGGCGAGTGAAAGACAAGGTGACCTCGCCCAAATACACACCAAACTTGCTCATGCGAGCCTTGTTCAGCATCACCGTGGGGGTCATCAGGTACATCCAGTCGTCAAACTGCACCTCAAAGACGCGGCCATCAACCGGCAGCGCCAGGGTGTAGCGCCAGTTCAATGTATTGCCCCGGCTGGTGCCCAGGGCGGTGCCGATCACGTCATCGGCCCGGCCGGTGTATTGACCGTCGGGCAGTTTCTGTATGCGCCAGACGCGCCGCTGGGTGGTGCCGTCCGAGTAAGTAAAGGCTTCGTCCAGCACGCCGTCGTCGCCGGTCCAGCTGCATTGCATCACCACGGTGAAGCGTTTCACCACCTGGCCGGAGCGGTCAGTGAAGATTCCATAAGCGTCCAGCGTGCCGTTGAAGTAGCTGCGCAGGTCAAGCGTTGGTTTCTCGCTGGCGTAGCTGTCGATTTTTTGTGAGGCGCAACCTTGCAGAGCCAGGGTGGAAGCGGCCGCAGCGCCCAGAAGTAGTCGTCTTTTCATGGTGATTTCCGGATGACGGTGAAGTAAAGAAGCACCAGCGCAAGGGTTTTCAATGCGCACGGCAGCAGGCAATAGGCCCAGGTCAACGCCGACAGGGCCTGTTCGTCACGTGCGCCGGGGGCGTAGCCAAACGCACCCAGCAGGGGTAGTGCCAGGCCGGCGGCCAGCGCCAGGTTCAGCTTGGTGGCAAAGGCCCACCAGCCAAAGTAGGCGCCCTCTGAGTGGCCGCGGTCACCCTGGGCTTCAATCTGGCCGTTCAACAGGGCAGCCGGCAAGGCCAGGTCGGTGGCCATGGCAACACCGCTCAGGGCGCAGACCAGCAGAAAGGCCAGACTGTCACCGGTGCCCAGTTGGGACGCAAAACCAAACACCGCCAGCGCCAGCGCCATCCCGACGCCCCACGTGCGCGCCAGCCCCAGGCGCGCCACCACCTGCAGCCAGAGCGGCAGGGCCAATGCAGCACAGAGAAAGTAGCTGCCCAAAAACAAGGGCTCCATGGCTGCGGGGGCCTGCAGGCGGTCTTGCACAAAAAACAGGATCAGCGTGGCTGGCACGGCACTGGCGATGCCGTTCACCAAAAACACGGCCATCAGCGCGCGAAAGCCCGGGCGCGACCAAGGCAGCCAAAGTGTGGCGCGCACCATCGCGGTTTTGGTCAGAGGTGCAGTAGTCTGCGCAGCAGTGGTGGGCGTTGGGCCGGCACGCCAGGCCAGCCAGGCGGCGATGCTAGCTATCAACAAAATAGCTGTTGTGGCAGGCATTCCAAGAGCCAGAGGTGAAATGGATGCCAACACCACACCGGCCAGGCCAAAACCTTCACGCCAGGCCACCACGCGGCTGCGTTTGCCCTCATTGCCACCCAAGCGTGCGCCCCAGGCCTGGTGCAGGATGCTCAGGGCGCTGAACGCCACGGTGGTCAGCAGCAGGCTCAAGCCCAGCCAGAGCATCAAACCAGTGTTCGCCTCGGCTGACACAGCCGCAGGCGGGAAAAACATCAGCGCAAATCCGCTGCACAGCAGTGTCCCGGCCAGCGCGCCCCAGCGCAATACCGCGGCCGCTGAGCGGGCAAACAGCTGGTCAGCCAAGCGCCCCAGCCAGGGGTCGATCACCGTGTCAAACAGGCGCACCGCCAGCAGCAGCGCGCCCAGGCTGGCCAGGCTCAGCCCGAAATTGCGCGCGTAGTGGTTGGGCAGCAGCACGTACAGCGGCAGCGCCACAAAAGCCAGCGGCAGGCCCATCAGGCCATAACGCGAGCCCATGCGCCAGGAAAACACCGGTTCAGACGCACCGTGGCCAATGGTTCTCATGAGGCGGCACCCCCCAGTAATTCGCGGCGCAGGGTGGGTTCGCTGGTGGCCTCTGCCAGCCAGATGCCGAAAAAAGCCGCGCTGAAGCGCCCATCGGCAATGCTACCCAGGGGCTGGCCGTTGAGCCAGAAGCGGGCCCCCACGCCCGGCTGGTGCAGACCCGTCAGACGGTCGCCCGCCTGCACGTCGGGAAACAACTGCGTCATGGCACGCAGCCATTGGGCTGCCTGGCCCTCAGGCACTGGGCCAATACCACGTATTTCTTTCAGAGAGCGCTCGGCAATGGCGGCACCCTTGAGGGCGCGCAAGTAACTCAGTGACAGCGCCAGCGGGTGCTTGTCATATTGGTTGGCCCGAAAGCCTGGTTCGACCCAGAGCTGTGCGTCATACACCTCAAAGCCCCACACACGCAGCCGGGTGCTGCCTGCCAGACCTGCCTGCGGCAACGCGGCACGGACCTCGGGCCACATGGAGCTTGCCTGCGCAGTGGCCGACAACGCAAGCCATGCCGCAGCGGCGCCCAGCAATTTGCGGCGCTGAAAAGACGTGGTAGTGCGGGAGTGCGGGTTCATTTGGCCGGCCACGGTGGTCCTGTTATTTCGGTTGTCATACCGGGTTTGACCCGGTATCCATGCACCCCGCGGTCATGGATTGCGGATTGGGTCCGCCATGACAACAAAGATGGTTTTCTGGCGGTTGGGGTGTCATCACTGCGTGGGGCTGGTGAAGACATCAGGTGGGCTTTTGCAGCGTGACCTGCAGCACGTCGATGTTGTTTTCCATGAAGGCAGCCTCGCAGTACGCCAGGTAAAACTCCCAGATGCGCATGAAGCGTTCGTCAAAGCCGCCTTGCAACACGGCCTCGCGCCGGGACATAAAACGTTCGCGCCAGCGTTTCAGGGTTTCGGCGTAGTCGTGGCCAAAGGCGTACTCGTTCACCACCTCCAGGCCCGCCGCCTGGGCCTGGGCGCGAAACTCGCGCGGGCAGGGCAGGCAGCCGCCGGGGAAGATGTATTGCTGGATGAAGTCGGTGGAACCCAGGTAGCGTTCAAACAGCGTGTCGTCGATCACGATGCTTTGCAGGCAGGCCTTGGCGCCGGGTTTGAGCAGCTTGGCCACGGTGGCGAAGTAGGTGGGCCAGTACTCACGGCCCACGGCTTCGACCATTTCGATGGAGCAAATGGCGTCATAGGGCGCATCGTCAATGTCGCGGTAGTCTTGCAGGCGCAACTCTGCCCGCCCGGTCATGCCAAGTCGCTCCATGCGCGCCTGGGCAAAGGCCAGTTGCTCGGTGCTGAGCGTGACGCCGGTGACGGTTGTGCCAAATTCGGTGCAGGCCAGCTCGGCCAAGGCGCCCCAGCCGCAGCCGATTTCCAGCACCCGGTCGCCGGGTTTGGCACCGGCCTCCGTCAGGGCGCGCCGCACCTTGGTGGCCTGCGCCTGCGTCATCGGCTGGGACAGATCGCCGTCAAAGATGGCGGCCGAATAGTTCATGCTGTCGTCCAGCCAGAGCTGGTAAAACGCGTTCCCAAGGTCGTAGTGGGCGTGGATGTTTTTCTGGCTGTTGGCGCGGGTGTTGCGGTGCAGCAAGTGTTTGATGCGGTACAGCAGGCGCCCGGCCCAGGTGCCGTAGATCACGTCTTCCACTTCGGTGCGGTTTTTCACCAGCACGCGCAGCAGCTCGGTCAGGTTGGGCGTGCTCCAGTCGCCCGCAATGAAGCTCTCGGCAAAACCGATGTCACCCGACTTGAGCGCCGCGCTGCAGGGGCGCCAGTTGTGCAGCACCAGCGTGGCGTGGGGCAGGGTTTGGTTGCCAAAACGCTGCATCCGACCGTCGGGCAGTTGCAGGGTCAGGCTGCCGTGGCGCAGACGGTTCAAAAGCTTGAGTACGGCCCTAGCGGCTCTGGGTGCATCGGTGGGCAGGTCAAACGCGTGGGCATCCGGGTGGCTGGTGGTACTGTTCATGGGTGTCAACCTTTAACGGGTGGTGAATTGGGCGGGTGGCGTGGGCTTTTTGAAAAAAGGCACGCTTTTTAAAAACAATTTGGCGGCTTGCCAGTGAATACGCAGCACCACGCCCAGCGTCATGGCCGGGTAATGCAGCATGGCTTTGCGGATGGATTGGGCGGTGAGCGGCTCCAGGGTGCCGCTGATACTGGTCTCGATCAAGGGGCCGGAGGCATCGTCAAAGTCCACCCGCGCCACGGTGCGGCTGAGGTTGGGCGTCAGCATGAAGCGAAAGCGGTAGCCGCCCTCGACCGGGCAAAACGGTGACACATGGAACACCTTGGCGGCGCGCTGTTCCACGCCAAATTGCGGCGTGTTGAGCAAATAGCAGTGGCGCTCGCCAAAGGTGTTGTTGACCTCCACCACCACGGCGCGCAGGCTGCCGTCAGGGCGGTGGCAGTACCAGAAACTCACCGGCTTGAAGGTGAACCCGAGCACACGCGGGTAACAATGCAGCCAGACTTCGCCTTGCGCGTCCGTGATGCCCTCGCTGTGCAGAAGTTCGTCCAGCCAGGCCAGTGCGCCACCGTTGGCCAGGCTGCGCCCGTCACCGTGGTCGGTGTCATAAAAGCTCAAGAGCGCCCAGTGGTTGCGGGCCAGCGCGGTGACCGGGTGACGTTGCAGGCCGCGCATGGGCAGCATCAAAAAATAGGTGGGGTAGGCAAAGGCGTGGTGCACCGGTTTGATGCGGGTGTGGCGCACTTGGCCAAAACCGATCAGTGGCAGGGCATCCGTCTGGCTGCTGAGGGCTGCATTCATGGTTGAGCCCTTGGCGCGATGACAATCGCACAGGGGGTGTATTCTGCTATATTAATAATAGCTCTACGCGCATTTTTAATAGGGGATATGGCTTTATTTGTCATAAAAAAGAGGCCTGCAGCAGTTTTGCCACCGAAAGACCTGATTTCAGGCCGTCTTCATGGAAGCCATAACCCGTCCAGGCGCCGCAAAAATAGCTGTGTTGCAGACCTTGCAGCCAGCGCACCTGGCGCTGCGCTTCGATTGCCGCCATGTCAAACACCGGGTGTGCGTAGTCAAACACGCCATGCACCTGGGCCGGGTCAATCGGAGTGCCCGGGTTCAGCGAGACCAGCACCGGCTGCTCAA
>CAISLL010000290.1 GCA_903886165.1 uncultured beta proteobacterium
TCGAGCATCACGACAAATTCGTCGCCCCCCAGGCGTGCCACCGTGTCGCCTTCGCGGACACAGCCAGTCAATCGGCTGGCCACATGCTCCAGCAACAAGTCGCCCTGAACATAACCCAGCGTGTCGTTCAGGATCTTGAAGTTGTCCAGATCCACAAACAGCAGGGCACCATGGCCTGCGCGCCGCGTGCAGGTCACCTGCGCTTGCGCCAATCGGTCCAGCAGCAGCCGACGGTTAGGCAGGCGCGTCAACGGGTCATAAAAGGCCAAAGTCTTGATCTGGTCTTCTGCGACTTTGCGCGAACTGATGTCTGAGAAGATGGACACATAGTGTGTGGTCCGCCCGTTTGCATCTTTGACCGCACTCACTGTAAGCCACTCCGGATACACCTCACCGTCTTTGCGCCGGTTCCAGATCTCGCCTTGCCAGGAGCCTTGCCGAGCAAGATCACCACGCATGGCATCAAAAAAGGCCGCATCATGGCGGCCAGAGGCGAGCAGGCGCGTGTGCTGACCCACGGCCTCGGGCGCACTGTAGCCGGTGATTTGGGTGAACGACTGGTTGACGCGCAGGATCACACTGTCAGCGTTGGTGATGCTCATGCCCTGCTGCGACTCAAAGGCAGTGGCTGCAATGCGCAAATCGTCTTCGGCCCTGGCCAAGGCGCTCATGTCGGCGTCCATGCAGAACAGCACAGGCGGCTGCCCGTCAATGGACACCACGGTGTGGCTGGAATACACCGGCACGCCCCGGCCGTCCTTGTGTTTAAGCGTCATTCGGCTGGGTGGAATGCCCTGTCCGGTTTCGAACATCCATCGCACAGCGCCTTCCACTGGGGCACGCATTTCTGCAGGAATGATCAGATCCAGCAGGTTGCCCCCGATGGCTTCTTCAGGGCTGTAGCCATAGATGGTCTCAGAGGCGCGGTTCCAGTAAACCACGGTGCCGTCGCTGAGGTAGCCCTGAATGGACATGGCATCGGCGTCTTCAAACAATTTCTGAAAGCGCAAATCAGAAATTTTGCTGGCGCTTTCCCGGACCTGTCCCGATGCATTGAGTGGTGTGGTGAACATCTTGGTAGACCTCGCCTGAGTCGATTATTTCAACATGGTAACGGCCCGGCGCTGAGTCCGAAGTTTATGGGTAGGGCAACGGGTCAAATAAAACCCGGGGAGCAATCATTGGTCACCTCTCGGCTGAATTTTTTTTGCCCAATTTCCAAGTTGTATGCAGGGCTGACGCTTCCAATGACGAAGTCGGTGCGACCTCAGGGCATCGCATTAGCTCGTTTTCGTTGAACGATGTTGCTGATGTCCAGATCGGCCTGCGCGAAGTCGATGGGTTTGCACAGGTAGCCGTCGGGGCGCAGATTCATCATGGCAAAACGATCACGGTGATCAACCAGACCGGTGACAAAGATGAAAACGATCTGCTGCCACTCAGGGCTGCGCGCACGCACGATTTCGAGCAGGTCTGCGCCTGACATCTCAGGCATGCGCCTGTCGCACAGCACCAGGTCGGGCAGGCGCTTTTCCATCATGGCCAGCGCCTGCTTGCCGTCGGCGGCAACTTCGACACTCAGGCCCAGACCCTGGAAATGGTCTGCCGAGAGTTCTGCCATGAACGGGTCGTCATCCACGATCAGGACATGCAGGGGCGTCAGCTGTGCCAGGGGGTTGATCGCCATGGTTTGGTTCCTCATTGGTTTCTGGGGCCGCATGCAGCATGAGATGCCGAAACATGGGGCCTACTTTAAGCCACCATGAACGGTTCCGGGTGTAAGCTTGGCGAACAATTTATGCAACGCTGAACGTGCGGTGTCCGGTGCCGCGGCAAGCACTATCCCGAAGTGGTTTGGCATGAGAATCAAAGATCTGTCCCTCAAGCTGCGACTCTGGTTGCTGACCATCGTCAGCGTCCTGGCGCTGACAGCCGTGGCTGGTTTTTCGCTCCTTGCGCAAAGAGACACCATGCTGGAAGACCGTCGCGTCAAGACCCGTCACTTGGTGGACTCGGCTATGGGTGTTGTGAGTCACTTCGAGCAGCTCAGCCGAAGCGGCACCCTCAGCGATTCTGCGGCGAGGCAAATGGCCTCCGAGGCCATCCGTGCCATGCGTTACGGCGACACCGAATACTTCTGGATCAACGACCTTGCCAAGCCCGTGCCGCGCATGGTCATGCACCCCACCTTGCCCGAACTGGAGGGCCGGGTCATGGACGACCCCGTTTATGAGACTGCCTCCCGGCAGATGGCCGGGGCGACTGGCGCCAATGAAAGGCTGAACGCGAGAAACCTGTTCATGTCGTTTGCCGATGTGGTCGAGCGCGAAGGGGAGGGGTTTGTGCTGTACGAATGGGCCAGGCCCTTGCCCGGCGGCGGCGTCAGCGAGAAATTGCACCCCAAACTGTCTTTCGTCAAACGGTTTGAGCCCTGGGGCTGGGTGCTGGGCTCGGGCATTTACCTCGACGATGTGGATGCCGCATTTTGGCGCCAGGCGCGGATTCTGGCGCTCATCGCGCTGGTTGCGCTGGTGCTGCTGAGCTTGGTGGCCATGCTGATTCGTCGCAGCATTGTCAGCGAACTGGGCGCAGAACCGTCCATCGCTGCTGCCCTGACCCGTGGGCTGGCTTTGGAAAAGGCCGCAGCAGATGCTGCCAACCAGGCCAAGAGCGAGTTTCTTGCCAACATGAGTCACGAAATCCGCACGCCGATGAACAGCGTCATTGGCATGGCTCATCTGGCCCTGCGCAGCGGGCTGGACCTGCGCCAGCGCGACTATGTAGAGAAGATCCTGGTGGCCGGACAGCACCTGCTGGGCATCATTGACAACATCCTGGATTTTTCCAAGATCGAAGCCGCCAAAATGGAGCTCGACGTGGGTGACTTCAAGCTGCAGCAGATTGCCGGAAAGCTCAGCGCCCTGCTTGCGGCCAGGGCACTGGCAAAGGGCATTGACTTCGCCATCGTGATTGACCCGCGCCTTGAGCTGCCCCTGCGCGGCGATGCGCTTCGCCTTGGGCAGGTGCTGATCAACCTGGTCAACAACGCCATCAAGTTTTCCGAGCAGGGCGAAGTCACGGTGAGCATGACGCTAATGACGCGTGACGAGAGCGGGCTGGTGGTGCGCTTTGAAGTGCGCGACACCGGCATTGGCCTGTCCAAAGACCAGATCAGCCAGCTTTTTCAGGTGTTTCAGCAGGCTGACAACTCCACCACACGCAAATACGGCGGTACCGGCCTGGGTTTAGTGATCAGCAAGCAACTGGTCGACCTGATGGGTGGGGACATGGGTGTGACGAGCACACCCGGCGCTGGCAGCACCTTCTGGTTCACTGCGCCTCTGCAAGTCGGGGTTGAAACCGCACCAGCGCCGTGCCTGCCAAACCCAGTGGTCGCGGTCGGGCAAGGCGGCCGATTGCAAGGGCTACGGGTGCTGGTGGCTGAAGACAATGCATTCAATCAGCAAGTGGCCCAAGAGATACTGCGTGGCTTTGGCGCGCTGGTACGCACGGCCAGCAATGGGCGCGAGGCTCTTGAGCTGATCCATCACGAGGTGTTTGATCTGGTCCTGATGGACCTGCAAATGCCGGAAATGGATGGTATGGAGGCCACGCGGCAGATTCGCCGCTTCACACACTTGAACAATTTACCCGTGGTGGCCATGACAGCCAACGCCAGCGAGGACGACCGCTTGCGTTGCGCTGAGGCCGGCATGGACGAATTTCTGACCAAGCCTTTTCAACCCTCGCATTTGTATGACAAGTTGTCCGGCGTGCTGGATAAACGGGCGGTATTGTCGGTGGCGGGCGACACGATGGCCGCCGCAGACGGCAGCACGGGCCTGGCACCGATGGTTGATTTGTCAGCGCTCGCGCTCAGCCTGAACAATGACCGTGGCAAAGTCCGGCGGTTTGCCGAGCTCTTTGTCCGCACGACCCGCGACGCCCTGGATCAGACTGCTGAGGCACTTGTAAGCCAGAACATGGCGCAATTGAGTGCCTGCGGCCACCGCATGAAATCCTCGGCCCGGGCGGTGGGCGCGCACCGTTTTGCCGAACTGTGCCAGCGGCTGGAAAAACTCAAGCGCCGCGATGACCTGCAGATCGCTCATCCTCTGGTGGCAGAAATTGAAGCCATGTTCATCCTGATGGGGCAGAAAATCCAGGCTGACATGGCGCTGCTGGAGGATTGAAACCGGGCCGGTCCGGGCAATGGCAACGTTTAAACTCATGCGCTGGCATGTTCCGCTTGAGGGCAACAAAAGGATCCTATGGCAATTGGCTGGCTCACCGTTCTGAAAATGGTCCCCTGGGGCGACGTGATCGAAAACGCTCCCAAAGTGGCGCAGGGCGCCAAAAAGCTCTGGAACACCGTGGGCAAAAAGCCGGAATCTGGCACGGTGGCGGGCAGCGCGCCGCTCAACCCCGGGCAGGCGGCGCTGCATGGTCAGGATGCTGCGGTGGCTGCGCTGGCCGCGCAGGTGGCTGAACTACAAATTGCCACGGCCGAGTTGCACCAGCAAATGCTGGAGTCCAGCGCGCTGATCCAGTCACTCGCCGAGCAAAACACCCAGCTGATCCAGCGCGTTGAGCTCAACCGCAAACGTGTGCTGGTGTTGGGTGTGTTCACCGTGGTGCTGGTTCTGGTCACTGCAGCTAAATATTTTTGATAGCTGTCAGAGCAATTAATACAAGGTATAGAGCCATATTTTGCTAATGAATTCGGTGTGTGCTTGCCTCGCACCAAACGCAGTGCGCAGTCGCCAATGAACCCAACTGAACGCCCCGCAGGTTTCATGGTGCTGCACGGCAACCGGCTGGAAGACCTGCGCGACCTGCTGGTGCAGGTGCTGAAAAATCAGCCGCTGGCAGTGCTTGAGCCCGAGGTGATCCTGCTGCAAAGCAACGGCATGAAACACTGGCTTGAAATTGCGCTCGCCAGCGACGACGCCTTGGGCATTTGCGCGGCCACCCGCATGGCACTGCCGGGCGCGTACCTTTGGCAGGTATACCGCGCGGTGCTGGGCCCGGTGGCAGTGCCAGTGGCGATGCCGTTTGACAAGGCCAGCCTGCTGTGGCGGCTGATGCGGCTGTTGCCGGTGTTGTGCCAGCGGGACGCGGTGTATGCGCCGCTTCAGCGTTACCTGGGTGAGCCACCGCAGCCGCGCAAGCTTTACCAACTGGCACTGCAACTGGCCGACGTGCTGGACGGCTACCAAAGCTACCGCGCCGATTGGCTGGCGGACTGGGCAGCAGGGCGTGATGTGTTGCGCGGTGCCGGTGTTGCCAATGGCGCGGCGACTTTACCGCCCGAACACGCATGGCA
>CAISLL010000291.1 GCA_903886165.1 uncultured beta proteobacterium
AGGTTTTGAAGCCCCTTCTTCTGAAACCTTTGGCCTTCTGGCCCATGAAATACAAGGGCAGGTAGCTCCACGTTTGATAGCTGGTGTGCTCAGTGGCCCCAGCTTTGCGCTGGAAGTGGCGCAAGGCCGGCCCACCGCACTGGTGGCCGCCAGCACACACGAGGCGGTGCGTCACGCCCTGGTGGCGGCGTTTCACAGCCCCCTGCTTCGGGTCTATGCCAATGACGACATTGTGGGTGTGGAGGTGGGGGGCGCGGTCAAAAACGTGCTGGCCATAGCCACCGGTTTGTGTGATGGCCTGCAGTTGGGTCTCAACGCGCGTGCTGCCCTGATTACCCGTGGCCTGGCCGAGATGACAAGGCTGGGTGTGGCACTGGGCGCGCAGCCCAACACCTTCATGGGCTTGAGCGGCCTGGGCGACCTGGTGCTGACTGCCACGGGTGACCTGTCACGCAACCGGCAGGTCGGGCTGGCCTTGGCGCGGGGGCAGACCTTGAGCGAGGCCACAACCGCGCTCGGCCACGTGGCCGAAGGCGTTTACAGCGCCCGCACTGTGGTGCAGCGTGCCGCCCATGCCGGGGTGGACATGCCAATTGCCCAGGCTGTGGTGGCTTTGCTGGACGGTCAGCTGCCCCCGGCGCAGGCGGTGGCCGCACTGATGGGGCGCGAACCAACCATTGAGCAGCCCAGCTTGGCCGCATTGGTTTGATACTTGACACCCAGGAGCATCCGATATGACTGCGCATTCTGATTTTTCACCAGCCTTTGTATCCGAATTGGCGCTTGCCGATGTCGCCCGCGCCTTGCAGGAAGACGTCGGTGCGGCCGATTTGACCGCTGGACTGGTTGACCCGAAGGCTCGCGCCTGCGCCCGTGTGGTCGCACGCGAAAGTGCCGTGATTTGCGGTGAGCCCTGGGTGCGCGCAGCGGTGGGTCAACTCGATCCCGAGGCTCAGATCATTTGGCATGTGCCGGAAGGACAGCGTTGCGAAGCCGATCGGGTGGTGTTTGAGATCCATGGCCAGGCGCGCGCGCTGCTGACGGCCGAGCGCACCGCCCTGAATTTTCTGCAACTCCTGAGTGCTGTCGCCACCAAGACCAGTGAATACGTGCATGCGGTGCGTGATGTGCCAGGTGCCCGTGCCCTCATTGTGGACACCCGCAAGACCTTGCCAGGCCTGCGCCTGGCACAGAAATACGCCGTGCGGACGGGCGGTGGTACCAATCACCGTCTGGGCCTTTACGACGCCGTGCTGATCAAGGAAAACCACATCGCGGCGGCAGGCGGTGTGGCCGCGGTGCTGCGCCAGGCGGCATTGGTGGCACCCAACGCCAAATTTGTCGAGATTGAGGTTGAAACCCTGGCACAACTCAGTGAAGCACTGCAAGCCGGTGCCGGCATGGTGCTGCTGGACAACATGAGCCTGGCGCAACTGCAACAGGCAGTGCAGCTGAACGCCGGGCGGGCGATCCTGGAAGTCTCGGGCGGTGTCAACATGGGCACTGTGCGCGCCATCGCATCCACCGGTGTCGACCGCATCTCGATTGGTGCCCTGACCAAAGATGTCAAGGCAATTGATTTCTCCATGCGCTTTGCGACTGAGCCGTTCTGACTTGGCGCTTCAAGCTATTCATTTAAACAAGGGGAGCCCAGATGACGAACGCCTTGAAAGAAGTTGACTACGAACAACCGCAGCTTGAGCCTGCTGCCGACGGTGCCGTGTGCG
>CAISLL010000292.1 GCA_903886165.1 uncultured beta proteobacterium
CGAAAACCTGTGTGAGGGAGTCTGTGTGCGCAACACACAAGAGGGCAAGCCAGTGGCCATTGGCCGCCTGCAGCGCCATGCGGTGGACGCGCTGATGGAAAGTAGGCAGCCCCAACTCTTCACCCGCGCCCCGGCCACGGGTAAAAAAATCGCCATTGTGGGCGCCGGTCCGGCCGGGCTGGCCTGCGCCCACACGTTGGCCAAACTGGGCCATGACGTGGTGATGTTTGACGCCAAACCGAAAGCCGGTGGCCTCAACGAATACGGGCTGGCCAGCTACAAAACGCCCAACAATTTTGCCCAGACCGAGGTGCAATGGCTGCTCGGCATCGGCGGCATCGAGGTTCGCCACAGCTGGAAACTGGACACCGTGGCACAACTCAACGCACTGCGACAGGACTTTGACGCCCTGTTTCTGGGCATGGGCCTGCCCAACACGCACCAGCTTGGGTGCCCGGGCGAGGCCTTGCATGGCGTGCGCGACGCGGTGGACTTCATTGCCACCCTGCGCCAGACCGAAGACCTGTCCACCCTGCCCATTGGTCGTCAGGTGGTGGTGATTGGTGGCGGCATGACCGCCGTGGACGCCGCCGTGCAGTCCAAACTTCTGGGCGCTGAAAACGTGCACATGGTGTACCGGCGCGGGCCCGAGGCCATGTCGGCCTCGAAAGCCGAGCAGCAATGGGCGCAAACCAATGGCGTCACGATTCACCACTGGCTGGCCCCGGTGGATGTGCTGCCCAATGCGGTCGATGCGACCAGCGTCGGTGGCGTGCGTTTTGCCAAACAGAAAATGGTCGACGGCAAACTGGTGGCCACTGGCGACACCCTGGTGCTTGAAACCGACATGGTGCTCAAGGCGATTGGCCAGACGCTGGGCAGCGCCTTGCTGGCCGAAGCGGGCTTCCAGATGCAGTCGGGCCGACTGGCTACCGATGCCAATGGCCTGACCAGCCTGCCTGGTATCTGGGCCGGTGGCGACTGCCGCGCCGGTGGCCTGGATTTGACGGTGGAAGCGGTGCAGCACGGCAAGTTGTCGGCGCTGGCCATTCATGCCCAGCTCACGTCATGAACCCATGTCTGTCATGCCGGACTCGAGGAGCCTGCCCCGGACTCCGATCCGGGGGAATCCATGGATTGCGAGGCAAGCCGGCAATGACAAAGCACAAACAAAACACAACGTCAACTGCATTGAACCCACAGATTTGAAAGCACACCATGGCTAATTTACAAACCAACTTTGTCGGCATCTCCAGCCCCAACCCGTTCTGGCTGGCCTCCGCACCGCCCACGGACAAGGCAGTCAACGTCAACCGCGCGTTTGAAGCCGGTTGGGGTGGCGTGGTCTGGAAAACACTGGGCGAGGCCGGGCCCCCGGTAGTCAATGTCAACGGCCCGCGTTATGGTGCCCTGATGACACCAGACCGCCGCCTGACGGGCTTCAACAACATCGAACTCATCACCGACCGCGACCTGGACATCAACCTGCGCGAAATCACCGAGGTCAAGCGCAACTGGCCGGACCGCGCCATGGTGGTGTCCATCATGGTGCCTTGCAATGAAGACGCCTGGAAAGCCATCCTGCCACGGGTGGAAGACACCGGCTGCGACGGCATCGAACTCAACTTTGGCTGCCCACATGGCATGAGCGAGCGCGGCATGGGTGCAGCCGTCGGCCAGGTGCCCGAGTACATCCAGATGGTCACCGCCTGGTGCAAGCAGTACAGCAAGTTGCCCGTCATCGTCAAACTCACACCCAACATCACCGACATCCGCCTGCCCGCGCGCGCCGCCAAAAACGGTGGTGCCGATGCGGTGAGCCTGATCAACACCATCAACTCCATCATGGGCGTCGACCCGTACAGCCTGACCATGAGCCCCAGCACCGGCGGCAAGGGCTCACACGGCGGCTACTGCGGTCCGGCGGTGAAACCGATTGCGCTGAACATGGTGGCCGAGATTGCCCGCGACCCACTCACCGCTGGCCTGCCGATATCCGGCATTGGTGGTGTTGGCAACTGGCGCGATGCGTTTGATTTCATCGCGCTGGGCGCGGGCAACGTGCAGGTGTGCACCGCCGCCATGGTCTATGGCTTCAAGATCGTGCAGGAAATGAGCGACGGCCTCTCAAACTACATGGACGAGATGGGCTTCACCTCGATTGAAGATTTCAGGGGCAAAGCCATTCCGACCGTGAGTGACTGGCGCTATCTGAACCTGAACCACATCAGCAAGGCAGTGATCAATCAGGACAGTTGCATCAAGTGCGGGCGCTGCCACATTGCTTGCGAGGACACCTCGCACCAGGCCATTCTGCCGATGAAAGACGGCGAGCGCCACTTTGAGGTGCGTGAGGACGAATGCGTCGGCTGCAACCTGTGCACCCTGGTGTGCCCGGTGCCCGAGTGCATCACGCTGCGTAACCTGGCCCCCGGTGAAACCGATTTACGCACCGGCAAGGTGGTAAGCAGCACCCATGCCGACTGGACAACACACCCGAACAACCCGGCACGTGTGGCGGCGTAATATAGTTTCTGCGACGGTCATACACCCTGCAGGCAGGCAATTATTTAATGATTTCAGCCTGCAGACCTCATTTAATATGCATAGGTAGCTATTTAGTTAGGAGCAATTCATGAGCAACATCCTGATCAGAGGCGGCACTGTGGTGAACGCCGACCTTGCCTTCAATGCCGATGTCCTGACCCAGGACGGAAAAATCGTGGCCGTGGGCATTGACTTGCAGGCCCCCGCTGGCACCACCGTGGTGGATGCCGCTGGCCAATACGTCATGCCCGGCGGCATCGACCCGCATACCCACATGCAGTTGCCCTTCATGGGCACGGTGACCATGGACGACTTCTACACCGGCACCGCAGCCGGCCTCGCCGGTGGCACCACCAGCATCATCGACTTCGTCATTCCCAACCCGCAACAACCGCTGATGGAGGCTTACCAGACCTGGCGCGGCTGGGCCGAAAAAGCCGCGGGTGACTACAGCTTTCATATGGCCATCACCTGGTGGGACGAAACCGTAAAACGCGACATGGGCACGCTGGTCCAGCAAGAAGGCATCAACAGCTTCAAACACTTCATGGCCTACAAAAACGCCATCATGTGTGACGATGAAACCCTGGTCAACAGCTTCACACGCGCCATGGAACTCGGTGCCATGCCCACCGTGCATGCCGAAAACGGCGAGCTGGTCTTCCTGCTGCAAAAACAGGTGGCCGAGATGGGCATCACCGGCCCCGAAGGGCATCCGTTGTCGCGCCCGCCAATGGTAGAAGGCGAAGCCGCCAACCGCGCCATCGCCATTGCCGAGGTGCTGAACGTGCCGATCTACATCGTGCATGTGTCATGCATGGAATCTGCCGACGCCATCGCCCGCGCCCGCGCCCGGGGCCAGCGCGTGTATGGCGAAGTGCTGGCCGGCCACTTGACGATTGACGACAGCATCTACCGCCACCCCGACTTCGCTACGGCAGCCGCCCATGTGATGAGCCCGCCGTTCCGCCCCAAGGCGCATCAAGAGGCCTTGTGGCGTGGCCTGCAAAGCGGCAGCCTTCACACCACCGCCACCGACCACTGCACCTTCTGCGCCACCCAAAAGGCTGCTGGCAAAGACAACTTTGCCAAGATTCCAAATGGCTGCGGCGGAGTGGAAGAACGCATGGCCGTGATCTGGGACGAAGGTGTCAACACCGGCCGCCTGACCCCTTCTGAGTTTGTCGCCGTGACATCGGCCAACGCTGCCAAGCTGTTCAACATCTACCCGCAAAAAGGCAGCGTGAGTATCGGCGCCGATGCCGATCTGGTGGTATGGGACCCGGCAGGCACAAAAACCCTGTCCGCCAAAACCCAGTTCAGCAAAAACGACTTCAACATCTTCGAAGGCCGCACCGTCAAAGGCATCCCCAGCCACACCCTGAGCCAG
>CAISLL010000293.1 GCA_903886165.1 uncultured beta proteobacterium
AATTCAGGTTTTGCGCGCACCGTGCGACGCCCCGGTTTGGCCAGCAGTTCCAGGTAAAACGCTTCGCCGCCTTCTGCGGCCACGGCGTTAATCAAGGCTGTCAAGGTGGCGAAATGCACACCCTGCGCGTTGTCCGCGCTGGTTCCAAACTTGCAGTCAAAGTCCCAAAAGTCAACGCCTTCGGACAGGGCCTTGCGGCGCTCACGCTTCACATATTGGCGAATTTCGTGTTTGGTGGCTTCGAGCACGCGGTCGCGGTTTTTGCCTTCAATCGTCAGTTGGAATGTTTTTTTCATGAAATCCTTTGAATAAGGCTGAAACCGGCGCTCTTCAACCGATTTTTATAAGAGTGTGATTATGCGGCCAGGCCCCCGCGCAGTGGTGATGCACCACGGTGCGCGCCCAAACACGTAAACTGCCCACGCCACTCTCCCCTCCCTCATTCACCGGTTATCCCCACCATGTCTTTTGCCACACTCGGCTTGTCCAGCACCCTCACACGCGCGGTTCACACACTGGGGTTCGATGCGCCCACCCCCATCCAGCAAGGCGCCATCGGGCCAGCTCTGCTGGGCCAGGACGTGCTGGGCTCGGCGCAAACCGGCTCCGGCAAAACACTGGCCTTTGCGCTGCCCCTACTACAGCGCTTGCAAGCCAACACCGACCGGGTGCGACAGGTACAGGCCCTGGTGCTGGTGCCCACGCGCGAACTGGCAGCCCAGGTGGGTGAGGTGCTGCAATCGCTGGCGCAACACTTGCCGCAACGTGTCAAGGTGTCGGTCTTTTTTGGCGGCGTGTCGATCAACCCGCAAATGATGGTCTTGCGAGGGGGCACCGACGTGGTGGTGGCCACGCCCGGGCGTCTGCTGGACCTGCTGGGACACAACGCCTTGAAGCTCGACCACGTCAACCTGCTCGTGCTGGACGAAGCAGACCGCATGCTGGACCTGGGTTTCTCCGAGGAACTGACGCAGGTGCTGACACACTTGCCGACCCGACGGCAACACCTGTTTTTCTCGGCCACCTTCAGCCCCGCTGTGCAAGCGCTGGCGCACAGTCTGCTGGTGGATGCGGTGCGGGTCGAGGTGGACGCAACTCAGCAGCAACCGGTTGAGATCATGCAGCGCGCCATTGCAGTGGACACCCCCAGGCGCACCCAGTTATTGCGCCACTTGATCAAGCAGCACGCCTGGCCACGGGTGCTGGTGTTTGTGGCGACCAAATTCGCCGCAGAGATCGTGGCCGACAAGCTGCGCAAAGGCGGCCTGACCGCTGAGCCTTTTCACGGCGAACTGAGCCAGGGCAAACGCACCCAGGTTCTGACCGACTTCAAGGCCGAGCGACTGAACGTGATGGTGGCCACCGATGTGGCAGCACGCGGTCTGGACATTGCACAGCTGCCGGTGGTGGTTAACTTTGATTTGCCGCGTTCCGCCAACGATTACACCCACCGCATTGGCCGCACCGGTCGCGCCGGTGAAGCGGGCCTGGCGGTGAGTTTTGTCAGCGCCACCACACTGGCGCACTGGCGCCTGATTGCCAAGCGCCAGCAGCTTGACATGCCCCTGGAAAGCATTGATGGGTTTGAGGCACAGGAGGCCGCGCCGCCCGCCTCCAGCCATCCCGAGGCACCTGGCAACGGTGGTGTCAAAGGCACCCGTCCGAGCAAAAAAGACAAGCTGCGGGCGCTTGCTGCGCAGGCGGCGCCTTCTGACGACGGTCGCTAGGCACAGGCTCTCTGCACCAGAAGGTGCCCTTGCCTTAAAATCCGCGCTTCTTTCACAGCCTCTGGATGAACACCATGAACCGCTGCTTCCATGCCCGCAAGAGCTTTTTCCTCGGGCTGACTGCCCTGCTGCTCACAGCCACCAGCCTGCTGCCAGAACCTGTTGCGGCGCAAAATTTTGGGCGCCAATTCCCTGCAGCGGCTCGGCGCGCCACGCTGGAAGTCACAACACCGCCCAACGTGTTGCTCAATGGACAGGCAGAACGCCTGTCACCCGGCGCCCGCATCAAAGGGCTCAACAACCAGTTGATGCTATCTGGCGCCCTGGTCGGCCAGCGTGTGCTGGTGAACTACCTGCGCGATCCGCAAGGTTTGATTCATGAAGTCTGGCTGTTGACCGAGGTCGAGGCGCAACAAAAAAGCGTCGGCATGGAGCCCCTGACCAATTTCGTTTTTGGCTCGGATGCCGACAAGCCCAAGATCGACGACGGCAAGACACCGTTTGACCAACTGCCAAAATTTCCCAAGCAATAGGCGAATAAGGGCACCTACAAGCCTTGCAGGCGCCCGGCCCTCTCAAACAGCGGTACACCGGTGGCCACACCAACCGATTGCCCAAAAGGCCAGGCGCCCAGCTGAAACCCTGCCAGCGCACTATTTTTATATCAAATTAGGCAATAGCCCTTGTTTATAAAGCGTAGTAAGCTATTTTATTTATAGTAATCAAGTGAGTTTCACCATGACAAAAAAAGTCTTTATCAAAACCTACGGCTGCCAGATGAACGAGTACGACTCGGACAAGATGAGCGATGTGCTCGGCGCGGCGCAGGGCTACGAGGCTACAGACAACGTCGAAGAAGCCGACCTGATTTTGTTCAACACCTGCTCGGTGCGTGAAAAAGCGCAAGAAAAGGTCTTCTCGGACCTGGGCCGCGTCAAGCACCTGAAGAAAGAGGGGGCCTTGATTGGTGTCGGTGGCTGTGTGGCGAGCCAGGAAGGCGCCGCCATCATTGCCCGCGCACCCTACGTGGACGTGGTGTTTGGTCCGCAAACCCTGCACCGCCTGCCACAGATGCTCGACGAGCGTGCCCGTCTGAACCGCTCTCAGGTGGACATCAGCTTTCCGGAAATCGAAAAGTTTGACCACATGCCCGCCGCGCGGGTGGAAGGCGCCAGCGCTTTTGTGAGCATCATGGAGGGCTGCTCCAAATACTGCAGCTACTGCGTGGTGCCTTACACCCGTGGTGAAGAGGTGCACCGACCATTCGAGGATGTGCTGGTGGAAGTGGCAGGTCTGGCTGACCAGGGTGTCAAAGAAATCACCCTGCTCGGGCAAAACGTGAACGCCTGGCGCGCCAAGATGGTCACCAACCCGGGCGCTGCCGGCGACACCGGTGAAATGGCCGACTTTGCCACCCTGCTGGAATACGTGTCCGACATTCCCGGCATTGAGCGCATCCGTTATGTGACAAGCCACCCCAACGAATTCACGCCGTCACTGATTGCCGCTTACGACAAACTGCCCAAACTCGTCAGCCACCTGCACCTGCCGGTGCAACACGGCAGTGACCGCATCTTGATGGCCATGAAGCGTGGTTACACCGCCATGGAATACAAGAGCACGGTACGCAAATTACGCGCCATCCGCCCTGACATGGCCCTGAGTTCAGATTTCATTGTGGGCTTCCCGGGGGAAACCGAGGAGGATTTCGGCAAGATGATGAAGCTCATTGACGACATCGGCTTTGACAATTCGTTCAGCTTCATCTTCAGCCCGCGCCCCGGCACACCGGCCGCCAACCTGCAGGATGACACGCCGCACGAGGTGAAATTGCGCCGCCTGCAACTCCTGCAGGGCACCATCAACGACAGCATCAAGCGCATCTCCGAAAGCCGCCTGGGCACGGTCCAACGCATTCTGGTGGAAGGCGCATCCAGACGCGATGCCACTGAGCTGATGGGCCGCACCGAATGCAACCGGGTGGTGAATTTTGTCGGTCAGCGGCAATTGATCGGTCAGATGGTCGATGTCAATATCACTGAAACGCGCACCTTCACCCTGCGTGGCGAGGTGCTGACCTCTGAGGCTCTGGCGACTGTGCGGCCATGACAGTTGAGCATGTGGAACGCCGCAGTCTTTCTGCGAAATGACTTGAGCAGGCTGCCTTTTTTCGGCTGCCGCTGGCAAACTAGCCGCTTTAGAGTGGTGTGGCAACTCGCTCCTAGACCCCGGGACGGTTGCCGACCCACGTCGCCATCACTGATGTCATAGTTGGCGACACGGGGTCGTCGATTTTTTTGAGATCCCTGGCTGCAGACAAAGAAAAACAGAGGCAGGACTGCCAACATCCAACGAGATGTTGCGGACAGAGCAAATTTGCTACGCAAATCTTGGTCTGTCCCGCAAGGTCTCCAAATCATTTGTGTCTAGGCGCGAAGCCGCAGGCAGTGCAGACGCACGACAAGGCGATGCAACAACGACACGGATGTTTAGAAATGGAATCAGAAAGGCATTTTCGGCATGCCGCCCATGCCCTTCATGGCGCCCATGCGTTTCATCATCTTCATCATGCCGCCGCCCTTCATCTTTTTCATCATGTCCTGCATTTGCTCAAATTCCTTGAGCATGCGGTTGACTTCCTGAACCTGCACACCGGCTCCAGCGGCGATGCGGCGCTTGCGTGTGGCCTTGATGAGCTCGGGCTTGCGCCGCTCCAGCGGGGTCATGCTTTGAATGATGCCCTCCTTGCGCTTGACATCCTTCTCAACCCGCCCCATGTCGACCTGGCCCGCCTTGGCGGCCATGGCTGCAGGCAGTTTGTCCATCAGGCTTGAGAGGCCGCCCATTTGTTTCATCTGCTGGATCTGGCCCAGAAAGTCATTCAAGTCAAAGGCCGCACCACTTTTGACCTTGGCCGCCAATTTTTGTGCTGCAGCCATGTCCACGCCTGCAGTAACCTGCTCGACCAGCGCCAATATGTCCCCCATGCCGAGCACCCGACCGGCGTGGCGCTCCGCATCAAACACTTCCAGGCCGTCCAGCTTTTCGCTGGTTCCGGCAAATTTGATGGGGGCGCCGGTGATTTGCCGCACCGACAGCGCGGCACCACCACGCGAATCACCATCAAGCTTGGTCAGGATGATGCCGGTCAGGGGTAGCGCCCCCTTGAACGCCTTGGCCGTGTTGATC
>CAISLL010000294.1 GCA_903886165.1 uncultured beta proteobacterium
TGGACTGAATGTATTCAGCGCCCACGTCGGTGTAGGCTTGATTGAGAATAAATTGGGCTCCCGTCCATGGTCGCCATTTGAATTGGTATTCCCAGCCCTGAATGGCGAAGTCTTCGTCGTTTGCGTAGTCACGTGGCAAACGAACATTTTTCTGACGAATGAAACCATTGATTTTCTCGCGGTAAGCGCGCACATCCACATTCACGCCCCACTGCGGAAAATCACCAAGGTAACCCAATTCGTTGGTCACCACACTCTCAGGCACCACATTGCCATTGGCTAGAGTGTTGACCCCAAGCAAAACACCATTCCAGACATAACGCACGTTGGCAAACTTCTCGTAGGTGCTCGGCGGGCGGTAAGACCTGGATGATCCGGCGCGCAAAGTATGCCCCGGCACCAGATGCCAATTAGCCATCAGCCGCGGCGAAACAGTCTTGCCAGTCACGCTGTTCTCTTCGGCCATGGCGCCAGCATTCATCACAACTGATTGGGTGGGCCGCCACTCCAGGTTGCCAAAGAGCCGCAAAAAATCGGTCCGGTAAGGCGCCTCGGTGGCATACAACGCCGGGGACTTCACGCTTTCACTGCGAAATTCACCGCCCCATACCACCCGAGTGGACGAACCTGCGCGAAAAGTGTGCTGCAAAGACAGGGTGTCATTGCTGGCCTTACCGGAGCCAGACACCACGTAGATGTCCTCGCCATTCACCGGTCGACCCAAAAAACGGGCCAGCACTCGCTGACTTGCTGCGGGAAGATTCAACAAGAAGTATGGAAAATTGTCGGTGTAACTCTCTTGGGCATGAGACCAACTTGCCGCTAAATCCTCGTCTGGACTCAAGCTGCGACGCCAGTCGGCTTGAATGTAGCCGGACTGAAAGGTGCTGTTGCGCAGTGGGTTGTCAATGTCCCCCGGAAACCCCTTGCCTGAGTCAATTGCAAAGTTGCCCAAGCGAAGTTGCACCTCGTCGCCGGCAGCATTGAAAAAATCCGATCTGAAATTGAATCGCTTGACCTCGTTGTTGCCGTTTGAGCCCGCCAGCCCGTCGTCTGATCGCTGATCGAGCGTCAGACGGTAAGTAGCCTTGTCGTTGCCCCAACCCAGGCGGGCTTGTGCGTCACGCACCCCATTCTCACCCGCCGTGATAGCACCCTGTGCACCCAGCGTCTGGGTGGTGTGGCGCGTCACGATGTTGACAACACCCAACAGCGCACGGGCACCGTACGCCGCCGAATTGGAGCCGCGCATGATTTCAATGCGCTCGATGTCTTCCAGCGCCACGGTCTGCAGACCCGGGCCCACACTGCCGATGAAGTAAGGGGAATAGACCGAGCGCCCATCCACCAGCACTTGCATGCGGTTGGAATAGGCGTCAAACGCACCGTGGTAACTGGCCACAGGCGCGCCGCTGTAAAACGACGCGCTGCTTTGAAACCCCGGCACCAACCGCAGCATGTCGGCCACATCACGCGCCCCGCTGCGGCGAATAAAGTGACGGTCCAGCACGGTCACTGCGCCAGGTGTCTCGTCCAGGCGTTGTGGCAGCCGTGAAACCGACAACACAACCGGCATGTCCTCAAAGTAGTCTTGTTCAGACAATGCCACAGTGGCTTGTCCAGACGCAGTGCTGGCGCAAGCGATGAGAGTGATGGTGATGAGGGGGCGTGTCATGGCTGGCCTTCTGAAAGATTGGAGACTTCCGGAGGCCATTTTGCCTGTTTACTTCTTGAATCCGGGGCTGGCAACGCGCCGGTAGAAGAAAGAGGGCTGTCATTGCGGACCCGTTCCGCAATCCCGGCAGTCAAAAGCCCTGGATTGCGGGTCGCAGCCCGCAATGACAACCCAATCGTCAATCACAAACCATTCATCACGAGGCCGGGTGGCCCCGCTTGCCGGCGGATCAGCCCTTGAACCTGGCCGTGACCTCGGCCACGCGTTTGCCGAACAGGCGCGCAGTTTCCAGGTCCCCCGGCAACATTTCTGCAGGCGATGAATCCGACGGTGACTGCGCCATGGCGCCGCTGAACGATCCCACAAAGTTGATGTCATTGCGCTGGGCTGCCTTGCTGTTGCTGGGCATCATCCCCGTACCGACCCAGATGCCACCTTGCTGCATGGCCAGGGTGAACAGGTAATGCAGGGTGGAGAGCTTGTCACCGTTCATCGTTGCACTGTTGGTAAAGCCCGCAAACACCTTGTCTTTCCAGGCTTGGCTGAACCATGGTTTGCTGGAGGCGTCGGCAAATTTCTTGAACTGCCAGCTGACACTGCCCATGTAGGTGGGGCTGCCCATGATGATGGCGTCGGCCTCATTGAGCGTGGCCCAACCGTCGTCAGACACATTGCCATCGCCGTCGATGGTGACCAGATCGGCATCGGCACCTTCAGCCACCGATTGCGCCATGCGCAGCGTGTGGCCATAACCTGAATGAAATACAACTGCTACTTTTGCCATTTCAATATTCCTTTGTGTTGCGTTAGAAAAAGAGCGGCTTGGGGACCAAGCCGCCAGGAGAAAATTTTGATGCGCCCGTGCATCATTTTCAGGCGCACAGGTCAAACACCAGCACTTCGGCGTCTTTACCATGCGCCAACTGGAGCTGCTGTTCACCCTCGATCAGCGCGGCATCGCCGGTGGTCAACGTCACGCCATTGGCGACCAACTCACCGCGCACCAAGTGCACATAACACTTGCGATTGGACTGCAGCGCAAGGTCAGCGGTCTGTGTGCCATCCAACAA
>CAISLL010000295.1 GCA_903886165.1 uncultured beta proteobacterium
CGCGCCATCGTCGTCAACTCGCCACACAACCCGAGCGGCACGGTCTGGACCGCACACGAGATGCAGCAACTTGACGCGCTGCTGGCCCCGACCAAGGTGCTGTTGATCAGTGACGAGGTCTACGAACACATGGTGTTTGACGGCCACAGCCACCAAAGCGCAGCCAGCTACCCCGGTCTGGCAGAACGCGCGTTTGTGGTGTCGAGTTTTGGCAAGACCTTTCACGTGACTGGCTGGAAAGTGGGGTTTGTGGCGGCCCCGGCGTTTCTCAGCCAGGAGTTCCGCAAGGTACACCAGTTCAATGTGTTCACCGTCAACACCCCGGTGCAATACGCGCTGGCGGAATACCTGGCCAACCCAGCGCCCTATGTGAATTTGCCAGCGTTTTACCAGGCCAAGCGTGACTTGTTCCGTACCGGTCTGGCCCACACACGCTTCAAATTGCTGCCTTGCGAAGGCACCTACTTTCAAAGTGTTGACATCTCGGACGTCAGCCCGCTTGGCGAAGCTGATTTCTGCAAATGGCTCACTGCGGAAGTGGGTGTAGCGGCGATCCCCACGTCTGCCTTTTATGGCAATGGCTTTGACCAGCATGTGGTGCGGTTTTGTTTTGCCAAAAAGACCGAAACGCTTGAATTGGCACTGCAAAAGCTCCAAAAACTCTGAATTGAAGCATGGCCAACACAACGCCTGAAAGCCCCGCCACCACTGATGCGCCCTCACCGACCGAACACCCCCGACCACATTCGCTGACCGAATTGTTCTGGGCTTTCACCGCCCTCGCCCTGCAAGGCTTTGGTGGCGTGGTGGCCATCGCGCAGCGCGAGCTGGTGGAAAAAAGGCGCTGGCTCACCCAGGCAGAGTTTGTCGAAGAGTGGGCCGTGGCACAGGTGCTGCCAGGGCCCAATGTGGTGAATCTGTCGCTGATGATTGGTGACCGTTACTTTGGTGTGCGTGGCGGCATGGTCGCACTGGCGGGCATGCTCGGCTTCCCACTGGTCATCCTGTTGATTCTGGCGGCGCTGTTTGCCGGCGTCTCTGAGTCAGGCGTGGTGCAGGGCGCGCTGCGCGGCATGGGTGCGGTGGCGGCAGGCATGATCGCCGCCACCGGACTCAAGCTATTTCCTTCTTTAAAGAATAATGTACTCGGAGCCCCTGTGTGTTATGCGCTTGCAGCTATGACTTTTATTTCAGTTGCGCTACTTAAGCTGCCTCTGATCTGGGTCATTCTGGGTTTGGGTGGCATCGGTGCACTGAGGGCCTACCGATTGCTTGGAGACCTTGAGAAAACCTCTGCATGACTGGCCTGCAAATCACACTCAGTGGCGCCGACTGGCTGACGCTGCTGACACATTTCTTGTCGCTGTCCTTGCTTGCGGTAGGTGGCGCCATCACCACCGTGCCCGACATGCACCGCACGCTGGTTGCACAACACCAATGGATGAGCGACGGGCAGTTCAACGCCTCGATTGCCATTGCGCAAGCGGCACCAGGCCCGAACGTGCTGTTTGTGGCCCTGATCGGCTGGCATGTGGGCCTGAACGCAGGCGGTGGCCTGGGTGCGGGCTGGGTTGGCTGGGCCAGCGCACTGCTGGGTGTGCTGTTGTCGATGCTGGGCATTTTGCTGCCCAGCACCACACTGACCTTCGCTGCTTCGCGCTGGGCTCATCAAAACCGCGAACTGCGTGCCGTGCGCGCCTTCAAGCAAGGCATGGTCCCCGTGGTCTTGGCGCTGCTGATAGCCACTGGCTGGATCTTGACCGCCGCCCACGGCGCAGACCTGGCGCACTGGCCGCTGTGGCTGCTCACCGCCGCCATAGCTGTGCTGGTTTGGCGCACCAGGCTGCACCTGCTGTGGTTGCTGGGTGCTGGGGCGCTGGCGGGTGCCTTGGGCTGGGTTTGATCTAAACCCGGCACGTAAACGCCTGATCTTCAGGTACTTGCAGCGGTGCCCGCTGCTGCTGCATCTGCGGCGCTGGCCGCCTGCAATTTCTTCCAGGCCTGAAAACCACCTGCCACGGACAAAGCTTTGGGGTAACCCAGCGAGCGCAGCATCAAAGCCGCCGACACGCTGCGCCGTCCGCTGTTGCAAATGCACAGCAGCAAATGGTCGCGCCCGTTGTGCAGCTTGTTGATCATGGTGAAGAACGACTTGGCGTCCATCTCCTTGGGTTGCCCGGCATCCAGAATGTCCTGCTCGTCTTCAGTCAGGGCATGCCCCAGCATGACTTTGACTTCAAACAAGGGAATGTGCAGGGTGTCAGGCATGGCACCCTTCATCTCGACCTCAAAGGTCTGGCGAATGTCAACCATGGTTGCCAGACCCAGGCGCGTGAGCTCCAAAGCAGTGGGCAAAGTGATTTCCAGCTTGTCGCTGTTCTCAGGTAGTTCGGGTGCGTAAGAGGTCATAAGGTGAGCCGTTCAGTGTGCAGGGTCATTGGTGGAGCTGATTGGCCCATTATCTCCTCGGCATATCAATCCATTTATATATCAATAAAGACATAAGAAAATCACGATAATGTAGTTTGAAATATATCATTTGGTCTTTACAGTCTCCACCCATGCATGACATCGCTTTTATTTTTGCTGGGTTTTTCGTAGGCATCGTGGTCGGTCTGACCGGCGTGGGGGGTGGCTCGCTGATGACCCCGATCCTGATTTTTGTGTTCGGGGTGAAACCCTACATGGCGGTCGGCACCGACCTGCTGTTTGCAGCCTTCACCAAGATGGGCGGCACCGTGAAAATGGCGCGTTCCGGTCTTGTGCCGTGGCGTGTGGTGCTGCACCTGAGCGCTGGCAGCATTCCGGCGGCGCTTGTCACACTCTGGATTCTCAAGACGGTTGGCCCGGCAGATGCCGCCATCCAGCACCTGATGACCTTCACCCTGGGTGTCGCCCTGCTACTGACCGCGGCTGCCACGCTTTACAAGGCCCTACGCGGCAAGGGCTCACCGGTTCGCATTGCAGCCGGTCAGGAGCTGGCTGCGACGACCCCGCGCCATTGGAGCCTGCCGCTGCTGTTTGGTGCCTTGATCGGCACGCTGGTGACCATCACTTCAGTGGGTGCGGGTGCCATCGGTGTCACGGTGCTGATGCTGCTCTACCCACTGCTTCCCCTGCCGCGCATTGTGGCCGCCGACATTGCCTACGCAGTGCCTTTGACGCTGGTGGCAGGTGCCGGTCACGCCAGCCTGGGTTCGGTCGACTGGCCCATGCTGAGCCTTTTGCTCGCGGGCTCACTCCCAGGCATCTGGCTGGGTTCTCACTTCATGACCCGCGTGCCGGAGCGCGTGATCCGCTCGCTTTTGTCGGTGTTGTTGGCCTACGCCGGCGTCAAACTGATTGCCATTTGACAGTCGCAAGCAAGCCTGACCACACCCCCAATTCAAAATTTCTAGCAGCCCCACCATGTACCAATACACCGAATTTGACCGTCAGTTCATCCGAAACCGTGCCGCACAGTACCGCGACCAGCTTGCACGCAACCAACGCGGCGAACTCAAAGACGACGAGTTCCGCCCGCTGCGTTTGCAAAACGGCTGGTATGTGCAGCGCTACGCCCCAATGCTGCGTGTGGCGGTGCCCTACGGCGAGTTGTCCAGCCGCCAGCTGCGCGTGCTGGCCAAAATTGCCCGTGACTACGACCAACCCAGCGCCGCGGTGTACCAGCATGCCAGCGACACCCAGGCCGAACTCGGCACACCCCACCTGCCGGTGGGTTATGGCCACTTCAGCACCCGCCAAAACGTGCAGTTCAACTGGATTCCCTTGAGCCAAAGCGCCGATGTGATGGACTTGCTGGCCAAGGTGGACATGCACGGCATCCAGACCAGTGGCAACTGCATTCGCAACATCACCAGCGACGCCCTCGCCGGCATTGCACCAGACGAAGACATCGACCCACGCCCGTATGCAGAAATCATGCGCCAGTGGAGCTCACTGCACCCCGAGTTTGCGCACCTGCCGCGCAAGTTCAAGGTGGCCATCAACGGCGCACAAGAAGACCGCGCCGCTACCGCGTGGCACGACGTGGGCCTGCACCTGCGCCGCAACGCCCTGGGACATGTGGGTTTCAAGGTGCTGGTGGGCGGCGGCATGGGCCGCACCCCGGTGATTGCCAGCACCCTGCGCGAATTCCTGCCTTGGGACCAGATCCTGAACTATCTGGAGGCCGTGGTGCGTGTCTACAACCGCTTTGGCCGACGCGACAACCTGTACAAGGCACGCATCAAGATCCTGGTCAAAGCCGAAGGCCAGCGTTTTGTCGACGAAGTGGAAGCCGAGTACGCCGACATCGTGGCACATGACGGCGCTGCCCACACCATCCCGCAAGCAGAGCTGGATCGTGTTTCAGCACATTTTGTGCCTCCAGCCCAAGTAGAACAAGCGCATGCTGCTATCAACACCACAGCACCTGGGTTCACTGGCAAAGACGCCGCAGACTACCAACGCTGGCTCACGCAAAACGTGCGGGCGCACAAAAACCCGGCCCTGCGCGCTGTCAACCTGTCGTTCAAACGCCTCGGTCATGCCCCCGGTGATGCCACCGCCGACCAGCTCTGCGCGGCGGCTGACCTGGCGGACCGCTTCAGCGCCGGCGAGGCCCGTGTCACCCACGAGCAAAACCTGCTGTTGCCCTGGGTGCGTGCCACCGACCTGCCCGCGCTCTGGCTGGCGGCCCGTGCACTGGGTGTGGCCAAGGCCAACATTGGTCTGCTCACTGACATGATCACCTGCCCCGGTGGCGACCTGTGCGCGCTGGCCAACGCCCGCTCACTGCCCTTGGCCGCTGCCATCACCGAGCGCTACCAGGACCTGGACGAGTTGTTTGACATCGGCCAGATCGACCTGCACATCAGCGGCTGCATGAACTCTTGCGGCCACCACCACACCGGCCACATTGGTGTGCTCGGCGTGGACAAGGACGGGCGCGAGTGGTACCAGATTTCGCTCGGTGGCTCGGATGGCAGCACCCTCAGTGGCGACGCCGTGCCCGGCAAGGTGATTGGCCCGTCGTTTGCCGCCAGTGAGGTGACCGACGTGGTGGAGGCCCTGCTCGACACCTACCGGGCAAAACGCCTGGCCGGTGAAACCTTCATTGCCAGCGTGCGCCGCCTCGGGCTCGATCCCTTCAAGCTGGCAGCCAACGCAGTGCGTCACGAAACCAAGGCGGGCGGAAAGGTGCTGCATGTGCACCTGGCCAGCGCTGAATCCATGTCCGACTAACGCGTCTTGAATACCATGAACAATAAAATTAAATTAATAGCTGCCGGCGCTTTAGATACAGGTTCTACAGGCCTTAATGTCTTGGAAATTGCAAACGATGCAGATGCCAGCGCCGTGGTGCTGCAGGGCATTGACCGCATTGACCTTGAATTCCCCAAATTCACCGATGGCCGCGCCTACAGCCAGGCCTACCTGCTGCGCCGCCGACTCGACTTCACCGGCGATATCCGCGCCACCGGCGACGTCCTGGTTGACCAGGTGCTGCTCATGCAGCGCAGCGGTTTCAGTTCGGCCGTGCTTCGCGCTGACCAAAACATGGCCCACGCCCAGCGCCAGTTGACACAGTTCGCCAGTTTTTACCAAGGTGATGCCGCCCAGCCGCAACCCCTGTTCACGCTTGAAGGAGCCACCGCATGAGCGCCATCACCCTGAACGCCCGCGCGTCCACCACCTTTGCGGAAAAACTTGCCGAGACCGAAACGCTACTGACACAAGCCGCGCTGGATTACGCGCCCAGCAATGTCGGCGGCGCGCCCCGCATCACCCTGGCCTGCAGCCTGGGCGCGGAAGACATGGTAATTGCCCACCTGATCAATCACCTGCAACTCAACATCGGCATTTTTGTGCTGGAAACCGGCCAGTTGCACGCAGAAACCCTGGCCCTGCTGGAGCGGTTGCAAACCAACTCCCGCGCCCCGGTTCAGGTGTTCAAGCCGATCGAAGAAGCGGCGATCCAGTTTGTCGCCCGCGAAGGAAGAGACGCTATTTTCAAGAGCATCGCGCTGCGCAAAGCCTGCTGCCAGATCCGCAAGATGGAGCCACTGGCACGTGCCCTCGACGGCAAAGCGGCCTGGGTCACCGGCCTGCGCCGCGAACAGTCCGGCGCCCGCGCCGAGGTGCCCTTGATTGACACCACCGATGCCACCCGCGCCAAACTGAACCCGCTGGCAAACTGGACCTGGGGCGACGTGTGGCACTTCATTGCAGAAAACAAGGTGGAATACAACCCACTGCACGACCAGTTTTACCCCAGCATCGGCTGCGCGCCCTGCACCCGCGCCATCAGCCTGGGCGAAGACTTCCGCGCCGGGCGCTGGTGGTGGGAAGACGAAGCCGCCAAAGAATGTGGGTTGCACGTCAAGACCAGCTCGCTGCCGAACACAGAAACAAATAAAGAAAGGGCCTCCGCATGAACGCACCGACCCCCTCCAACCTGCTGCAACCGATGACGCACCACCGCCCTGACCATCTGAGCAACGCCCACCTGGACGCGCTGGAAGAAGAAACCATCTTCATCCTGCGTGAAGTGGCGGCCGCCTTCGAGCGCCCCACCCTGCTGTTTTCGGGTGGCAAAGACTCGCTGGTGATGCTCAAATGCGCCGAGAAAGCCTTTGGCACACCCGACACTGGCGGCAAGATCCCCTACCCGCTGCTGATGATCGACACCGGCCACAACTTCCATGAAGTCACCGACTTCCGTGACGCCCGTGCCGCCGAATTGGGTGCAGACCTGATCGTGCGCAGTGTTGAAGACTCCATGGCCCGTGGCACCGTGCGCCTGGCCCACCCCGGTGAGTCACGCAACGTGCACCAGTCGGTAACCCTGCTGGAAGCGATTGAAGAGTTTCGTTTTGACGCGCTGATCGGCGGCGCCCGCCGCGACGAAGAAAAAGCCCGCGCCAAGGAACGCATCTTCAGCCACCGCGACAGCTTTGGCCAGTGGCAACCCAAAGACCAGCGCCCCGAGTTGTGGACACTGTTCAACACCAAGCTGCAACCCGGTGAACATTTCCGCGTGTTCCCGATCTCCAACTGGACCGAGCTGGACGTGTGGCAATACATCGCCCGCGAGAACATCGCCCTGCCCAACCTGTATTACACACACCAGCGCGAAGTGGTGGAGCGCAAGGGGCTGCTGGTACCGGTCACTGAATTGACACCCTTGAAACCAGGCGAAGTGGCCGAGCTGCGCGACGTGCGTTTTCGCACCGTGGGCGACATCACCTGCACCTGCCCGGTAGAAAGCCTGGCGGCCACCCCAGACCAGATCGTGCTGGAAACCCTGGCCGCCGACGTGAGCGAACGCGGTGCCACCCGTATGGATGACAAGACCTCAGAGGCTTCCATGGAGAAGCGCAAGAAAGACGGGTACTTCTAATGAGCACCACCGCACTGCGCCGTGAGGAGGAATCAGCAATCCGGGTGCCAAAGAAGGATGGATCAAAAGGCATACGGCGTTGCACCAAACCCGGCGCGGCGACCGGGACATGTGCATGCGGTTTTGGGATGAAATCACACGCGAAATGGGATGTGCAGTACGCCGCCGACTTCCGACGCGCGCCTTTCACCCCAAAGCCCGGTCACATGCCCCGATCACCACGCCTAGCGCTGTTGGTGCCATAACCCAGACAGCGATATCGACTAGCAGCGTGCGTTGGGTGTCTGACGCAGCTAAATCAAGGAGGAGGCTTGGGGCGCGCCCCAAGCCGGGGGACATTAGCGGAGTTAGATACCCAATGCGCGCTGCGGGTCAAAGCTACAAATGCATCACAACCCGGCATTTCAAGTAAACGAAATGTCTGAAAAAACAACGGAAGTAACCATGAATACTACAACATCAATAGCTGATAGCACAATAAAGACAAGGTCTACAGGCCAATTTGATACAAATTCCGCACTCAAATTCATCACCTGCGGCAGCGTGGACGACGGCAAGAGCACCCTCATTGGCCGCCTGCTGGTGGACAGCCGCTCGGTGCTGCAAGACCAGTTGGCCAACGTGTCCAAAAGCGGCGAGGCCGACCTGGCCCAGTTCACCGACGGCCTGAGCGCCGAACGCGAACAAGGCATCACCATCGACGTGGCCTACCGCTACTTCAACACCGCCAACCGCAAATTCATCATTGGTGACGCCCCCGGCCACGAACAATACACCCGCAACATGGTCACCGCCGCCAGCAGCGCCGACGCCGCCGTGGTGCTGGTCGATGCTACCA
>CAISLL010000296.1 GCA_903886165.1 uncultured beta proteobacterium
GATCAACACCCCTACCACCGAGCCGCACATTCTGGACAAGCTCGAAGCCTTTGTCACCAGCGCCCTGGGCAAAGGTGTGGTGCGTGCCAAAGACACGCCCAATTTCATCGCCAACCGCGTCGGTGTGGCGGGCATGCTGGCGACCATGAAAGAGGTGGAAAACTTCGGTCTGAGTTATGACGTGGTCGATGATTTGACAGGCAAGAAACTTGGCCGTGCCAGTTCCGGCACCTTCCGCACCGCCGACGTGGTGGGCCTGGACACCATGGCCCATGTGATCAAGACCCTGCAAGACACCTTAAGCGGTGATGCGGCGGCCGGTATGGGCAAGTTCGATCCCTTCTATGCCAGCTTTGCCACCCCCGAGGTGCTCAAGACCCTGCTCGACATGGGTAACCTGGGCCAGAAAGCCAAGGCAGGCTTCTTCAAGAAAGAGGGCCGCGACATCTTGCGCTTTGATCTGGCGAGCAAGACCTATGTGCCCGGTGCCGAAAAGGGGGATGAGGTCTACACCCGTATGCTGAAAAAGCCGGCGGCTGAACGCATGCAACTGTTGCGCAATGCAGAGGGTGCGCAGGGTCAGTTTCTGTGGGCGATTTTGCGCAACGCCTTCCATTACGCCGCCGTGCACCTTGGCACCATTGCCGACAACGCCCGTGATGTGGACCTTTGCATGCGCTGGGGCTTTGGCATGAAGCAGGGTCCGTTCGAGTTGTGGCAGGAAGCAGGCTGGCTCAGCGTGGCGAACATGGTGAAGGAAGACATTGAGGCCGGTAAGGCCTTGTGCAACGCCCCGCTGCCGGATTGGGTGTTCAACGGCCCGGTGGCTGACGCTGGTGGCGTGCACACGCCACAGGGTTCCTGGAATCCCACCACTGGCCAGTTTGTGCCGGTGCGCCAGTTGCCGGTGTACACGCGCCAGTATTTTCCGGAAAACGTGCTCGGCTCAAGCGCGCCCTCTGCCGCCACGGCTGGCACCACGCTGCATGAAGACGAGGCCGTGCGCCTCTGGACCTTGCCTGGCGCAGACGCCGATGTGCTGATTGCCAGCATCAAGACCAAGATGCATGCCATCAGCCCGGACGTGGTGGCGGGCCTGGTGCAGGCGGTGGATCTGGCCGAAGCCAGTTACAAAGGGCTGGTGATCTGGAGCAACGACGACATGTTTTCGGCGGGTGCTGATCTGCAGGCCATGTTGCCGGCGTTCATGGCGGGGGGTGCGAAAGCCATTGACGCGGCTGAGGCAGAGATGCAGCAGGCCATGCTGAAGCTGCGTTACGCCAGTGTGCCGGTGGTTTCCGCCGTGCGTGGCCTGGCGCTGGGGGGCGGCTGCGAGCTGGCGGTGTACTCGGCCAAACGGGTGGCTGCGATGGAAAGCTACATTGGCCTGGTGGAAGTCGGTGTGGGTCTGGTTCCTGGCGCAGGCGGGCTCACCTACATTGCGCGGCGGGCGGCAGAAAACGCGGCCACCTCCACGAGCAAAGACCTGCTGCCCTTCCTCACCGAAGGTTTCACGGCCGCCGCCATGGCCAAGGTGGGCACCAGCGCGCCGGAGTCACGCAAGCTGGGCTACCTGCTGGAAAGTGATGTGATCGTGCCGCACAAGGATGAACTCTTGTGCGTGGCCCTGGCCCAGGCGCGCGCCATGTTTGAGTCTGGTTACCGCGCACCGCTCAAACGCCAATTTGCCGTGGCGGGGCGCAGTGGCGCGGCCACCATCAAAGGCTCGCTGGTCAACATGCGTGATGGGGGCTTCATCAGCGCCCATGACTTCCACATTGCCAGCCTGATCGCCCATGTGGTGTGTGGTGGTGACGTGGACGCCGGTAGCCTGGTGACAGAAGAGTATGTGATGACCCTGGAGCGGCAAGCGTTTTGCTCGCTGCTGAACCACCCCAAAACCCAGGAGCGGGTGATGGGCATGATGCAAACCGGAAAGCCAGTGAGAAACTAACATGAAACAAGTTCAAGAAGCCTATATCGTTGCTGCCACACGTACGCCCATCGGCAAGTCGCATCGCGGCTATTTCCGCAACACCCGCCCCGACGACCTGCTGGTCAAGGTGCTTCAGTCTGCCCTGGCGCAGGTGCCCGGCCTGGACCCCAAGGCCATTGAA
>CAISLL010000297.1 GCA_903886165.1 uncultured beta proteobacterium
ACCCTTGCGGCAAAAGCGGCGCAAATAGTCTGGCGGAATGTGGCGGCCACGCTCCAGCGAATACAGGGCGCGGCGGGCACCTTCGAGCACCCGGGTGCTGATGTCGGTGCCCAGAATTTCCCACGGCGGGGTCTGCATGCAGTCCATCAGCACCATCGCCATGCTGTAGGCTTCTTCGCCGCTGGAGCTGGCCGCGCTCCAAACGCGGTAGGGCTGTGGCCGGCTGCGCGCTGCGATGGCCTGGGTGCGCATGAACTCAAAGTGCTTGATTTCCCTGAAAAAATAGGTCTCATTGGTGGTCAGCAAGTCCACCGCCATCTGCACCTCGTCGGCGTGCTGGCCGCTGGTGATCAGCTTGAAGTAGTCACCAAACGTGTTCAAGCCGTTTGCGGCCACACGTTTGCCCAAACGCCCGGTGACCAGTGCTTTTTTGGCATCGGCCATCGAGATACCGGCGGCGTTGAAAATAAAACGCTGGAATTGTCCGAATTCTGCGTCCGTGATCGGTATGGGCTGCAATTTCTGTCCTTGATTTATATGCTTTTTATGCCTCTAGCCCTTATAAAATAAGCGCAAGTAGCTATATAAAATGTAGTACTCAGGCTTTTCTGAGCTTGAAGAACGCCATCGCTTGCTGCAGTTCCTCGGCCTGGCTGCTCATTTCTTCGCTGGTGGCTGCCAGCTCTTCGGCGCTGCTGGCGTTTTGTTGCGTGGTCTTGTTCAATTGCCCAACCGCCGAGTTGATCATGCCAACCCCGCTGCTTTGCTCAGTGGATGCGTTGGATATCTCCTGCACCAGGTCAGAGGTTTTTCGGATGTTGGGCACGATCTCGGCCAGCAGTCGGCCTGCTTTTTCGGCCAGCTCCACGCTGCTGCCTGCCACTTCACCAATTTCCTGCGCCGCGATCTGGCTGCGCTCGGCCAGTTTGCGCACCTCGGCGGCCACCACGGCAAAACCCTTGCCATGCACACCGGCGCGGGCGGCTTCAATGGCCGCGTTCAGCGCCAGCAGGTTGGTCTGCGCCGCAATGTCGTCAATGATGCTGATCTTCTTGGCAATTTGTTTCATCGCCTCGACGGTCGCGTGGACAGCTTCGCCACCATCGACCGCGTCTTTGGCGGCCTTACGGGCCATGTCGTCGGTGATCCTGGCGTTTTCGGTGTTTTGCGCAATGCTTGCGGTCATTTGCTCGATGCTGGCATTGGTTTCTTCGACACCGGCGGCTTGCTCGCTGGCAGCTTGCGAGAGGCTTTGCGCCGTGGCACTTATTTTTACCGACGCACTGGTCAGCGCTTGGGCACCGCCGTTGACCTCGTTGACCACTTGCGACAACTTGTCCACCATCGACTTCAAGGCAAACAGCAAACTGCGCTGGTCTTTGGCTTGGGTGGCAATGTTCAGCGTCAAGTTACCTGCAGCCACTTGTTTGGCGATGGCGGTGGCATAGACCGGTTCACCACCAAGCTCACGCAGCAAGTTGCGAATGATCCGGAATGAGAGCGCCAGCGTCACGGTCAAAAAGAACAAGGTGGCCGCCACATAGAGCAAGAATTTTTGCAGGGCCGCAGCCGCCCCATCGTGCGCCATTTTGAGAATATCGCCAGACAAGCCTTGCTCAATTTGGCGAATGGCATCAATGCGCCGGGTTGACTGGTCAAACCAGGCCTCACTGGTCACCCCATATTGACCCGCGGTATTTTTTTCTGCCACCAACTGGCGCATCCGGACCACTTCTTTGGCGTAAGACTGCCCGGCAACGGCCTGGAATGCCTGCTTTTCAGCTTCGGTGGCGTAGTTCAGAAACACCTCAAAATTGGTGTCCTGCTTGAACAAACGCTCCATAAAACCCTGCAACTGCGCCATGCTGATGCTGTCAGACACAAAGATGCCGGTTAAAAAAGCCCGCTCCTGGCCAGCCCATTCCTTGCCCTTGACCAGCGCAAAAAATGCGGTCATCTTGCGCGCCACCGACGGATCAGCGTCTTGTACGCTGATGGTCGCCAGCGATTTGAGCAAAACCGAAATGGTCTCGGTGTAATACAAAGCGGTTTGCGGCCCGGTTTTTTTCAGGGCCGAAATGTCCTCTCGGGCGCCGCCCAGGTCTGCCAGGCGCTCCAGTGCGGGGGCCACGAGGTCTGGCGCTGCCTGGGCGGCTTTTTTCAGCACCTGAATGCTGCTGTCGGTCACCTCGCGGCGCTTGTCGACCACGTCGCCAAATTTTTTGCCGCCCGACGTGCTGAACCCGGTGCTGCTGCCACGTTCAATTTGCAGGTTGTGAACCACGTCGCTGAAGGCCACCGCCATTGGCATCAGCAGTTCGGTTTTGTGCGTGGCCTTGTATTGACCCCATTCATTGCCTGAACCCAACCCAGCCGCAACCAGCAAGGCCAACAGTGGCAGGGACACCAGGAGCAACAGCTTGCTGACGATAGAATTCAAGAAGTTCATAGTGTCTCGTTCATTTTTTTCAATCACTCACTGGATGCCCCCGGATCGTGCTCCGGGGCAGGCCCGATCCGCAATCCATGACTTCCAATTGGCACATTCAAGTCGCCACTTCAGCTTGTGCCGCCATCTGCCCGATTTCCTCGTTCGACAGCACCCGTTTGACGTTGAGCAGAATCACAAATTTGCCATTCACCTTGGCAATGCCTTCAATGAAGTCGGGCCTGATCTTGGCGCCAAAGCTGGGCGCGGGCTCAATCTCTGAGGTCGGTATTTCAAGCACCGCCTGCACCGAGTCCACCACCACACCCATGTTCAGGTGCTCGCCCTCAATGGCCGTGGGCACCTCCACAATCACAATGCAGCTGCTCTTGATGACGGGTGTGCTGGGCTTGCCAAAGCGGTTGGACAAGTCCAGCACCGGCACCACGGCACCGCGCAGGTTGATGACGCCGCGAATACACGCGGGCATCATCGGCACCTCGGTCAGGTTGGCATACCAGATGATCTCTTTGATGCACAGGATGCTGATGGAGAACATCTCGCCCCCCAGCATGAAGGTCAGGTACTGCTTTTCTTCGACAGGTGCGGCTGCACCTGCCTTGGCCACAGCTGTTTTTGAATCGGTTTTCAC
>CAISLL010000298.1 GCA_903886165.1 uncultured beta proteobacterium
ATGTGCTTAACCCGGGTCAAACCATGCTGAAAAACAGCCAGCTCGACCTGGTGGTGGCTGGCACTGAAGCCGCGGTGCTGATGGTGGAGTCAGAGGCCGACCAGTTGCCTGAAGACGTGATGCTGGGGGCCGTGGTGTTTGGCCACACCCAGGGTGCCATTGCCATCAACGCCATTCATGAGCTCGTGCGTGACGCGGGCAAACCGGTCTGGGACTGGCAAGCGCCAGCGCCTGACGAAGTCCTGATTGCCAAGGTGGGTGCTTTGGCCAATGACAAGTTGGCTGCGGCTTACCAAATCCGCAACAAGCAGGCGCGCACACAAGCATGCCGCACGGCCTACGCTGATGTCATGGCCGGCCTGAAGGCAGATGGCGTGGCGTTTGATGCTGTCAAGGTTGAAAGCATGCTGTTTGACATTGAAGCGCGTTTAGTTCGTGGCCAAATTCTGTCCGGCGAGCCCCGCATTGACGGTCGTGATACTCGCACGGTGCGCCCGATTGAAATCCGCAACAGCGTGCTGCCGCGAACCCACGGCTCGGCCTTGTTCACCCGTGGTGAAACCCAGGCGCTGGTGGTGACCACGCTGGGTACGGAGCGTGACGCACAACGCATTGACGCATTGGCGGGTGATTTTGAAGACCGCTTCATGCTGCACTACAACATGCCTCCCTTTGCCACAGGCGAGGCCGGTCGTTTTGGCACCCCAAAACGCCGCGAAATCGGCCATGGCCGCTTGGCCAAGCGTGCGTTGATCGCCGTGTTACCCACCAAAGAAGATTTCCCCTACACCATGCGTGTGGTGTCTGAAGTGACCGAGTCCAACGGTTCCTCTTCCATGGCATCGGTGTGCGGTGGTTGCCTGAGCCTGATGGATGCAGGCGTGCCATTAAAAGCCCATGTGGCCGGCATCGCCATGGGCCTGATCAAGGAAGACAACCGTTTTGCGGTGTTGACCGATATCCTGGGCGACGAAGATCACCTGGGCGACATGGACTTCAAGGTCGCTGGCACCACCAGCGGCATCACGGCACTGCAAATGGACATCAAGATCCAGGGCATTACCAAGGAAATCATGCAAGTGGCGCTGGCGCAGGCCAAAGAAGCGCGCATGCACATTCTGGGCAAAATGCAGGAAGCCATGGCTGAAGCCAAGACCGAAGTGTCCAACTTCGCCCCTCGCCTATTCACCATGAAGATCAACCCGGAGAAGATTCGTGACGTGATTGGCAAGGGCGGCTCGGTGATTCGTGCCTTGACCGAAGAAACCGGGACTCAAATCAACATCGACGAAGACGGCACCATCACCATTGCATCCGCTGACCCGGCCAAGGCTGAAGAAGCCAAGCGCCGCATTGAGCAGATCACCGCTGAAGTTGAAATTGGCAAGGTTTATGAAGGCCCTATCACCAAGATTCTTGACTTTGGCGCCCTGATCAACCTGCTACCGGGCAAAGACGGTTTGCTGCACATCAGTCAGATTGCGCATGAGCGTGTTGAAAAGGTGTCTGACTATTTGACCGAAGGTCAGATTGTTCGCGTCAAGGTCATGGAAACCGACGAAAAAGGCCGTATCAAGCTGTCGATGAAAGCGCTGTTGGAGCGTCCAGCCCAAGAAAATCGGGCTTGATCGGAATCACGTTGAAATGAAATTGATAGCTACTATCGCTTTATTTATAAGGGCTAGAGGCTAAAAATGCATGAAAGTCATTGAAATCACAAGTTATGGCGACCCAGATGTTTTGCGTCTGGGCGAGCGTCCCACTCCCATCGCGGGTGTGGGAGAGTTGCTCATTCGCGTAAGCGCCAGTGGTGTCAATCGGCCGGATGTGTTGCAGCGCATGGGCCTTTACCCGGTGCCAACCGGGGCCTCCGATATTCCGGGGCTGGAAGTGGCAGGTGTGATCGAGCAAGGTGATGCGCTTGAACTTGCGGCTGCGGGCTTGCATTTGGGCGACCGGGTGTGCGCGCTGGTGGCGGGCGGTGGTTATGCGCAGTGGTGTGTGGCCCCCATCTTCCAGTGCCTGCCGGTGCCGAACGGGCTGAGCGACATTCAAGCCGCGAGTTTGCCCGAGACGTTTTTCACGGTCTGGAGCAATGTGATCGATCGCGGTCATCTGGTTGCAGGTGAGACGGTGTTGATTCAGGGTGGCACCAGCGGCATTGGTGTGGCCGCGATTCAATTGGCGAAAGCCATCGGTGCACGTGTGTTTGTAACCGCCGGCACTGATGAAAAGTGCGCGGCCTGTGTGGCACTTGGCGCAGATGCAGCCATCAATTACAAGACCCATGATTTTCAGGTCGAGGTGGCGCAACTGACCGACGGGCAGGGCGTGGATGTGATTCTGGACATGGTGGCAGGCAGTTACGTGGCCAAAGAGGTACAGATTCTGCGTGAGGATGGCCGTTTGGTCATCATTGCGGTGCAAGGTGGTGTGAAAAGTGAATTAGATGCGGGTTTGGTACTGCGTCGCCGCTTGACGGTGACCGGTTCCACGTTGCGGGCACGTCCCGTGGCGTTCAAGGCTGCGATTGCTCAAGCTTGTCGGAAGAATGTCTGGCCACTTTTGGCATCCGGGCAAATCAAGCCGGTGATTCACAGTGTGTTCGCAGCGAAAGACGCGGCGCAAGCACACGCCTTGATGGAATCCAACCAGCATGTTGGCAAAATTGTTTTGACTTGGGGAAACGCATGAAGAAGAAGCTGATTGCAGGAAATTGGAAGATGAACGGCAGTTTGGACGCCAACGAAGCCTTGCTCAAGGGCTTGCTGTCCGGAGTGGGACAACCCGCTTGCCAGGTGGCGGTGTGTGTGCCGTCTGTTTATCTGGGGCAATGCCAGGCGTTGCTTGCTGGCAGCGTCATTGATCTTGGCGCGCAAGATGTCTCAAGCCACGAAGTCGGTGCCTACACAGGTGAAATTTCACCGTCCATGCTGAAGGAATTTGGCGTGCGTTATGCCATCGTGGGGCACTCTGAGCGACGTCAATACCATGGCGAAACTGATGGAATGGTGGCAACCAAGGTGCAGCGGGCGCTTGGCAGCGGGATCACGCCGATAGTTTGTGTTGGTGAATCCCTGGCCGAGCGTGAGGCAGGCAAGACCGAGGAGGTCGTCAAGCGACAACTCGCGGCTGTGATTCATGTCAACGGCCACTGCATCAGTGAAATCGTGGTGGCTTACGAGCCGGTGTGGGCGATTGGGACTGGTCTGTCCGCAACAGCCGAGCAAGCGCAACAAGTGCATGCGGTGTTGCGTGCTCAATTGAAGGCAGCAACTTCCAATGCAGACCGCATCAAACTGCTCTATGGCGGCAGCATGAATGCAGGCAATGCGGCAAGTCTGCTGGCGATGCAGGACATCGACGGCGGGCTAGTTGGCGGAGCCGCTCTCAAAGCCCAGGATTTTTTAACAATTATTGCTGCAGCCGTCTGATGACGGGTTTGCTTGCGTTTTATCAGGAGTGATTCATGAATGTGTTCGTGACTATTTTGCTGGCGGTGCAGATGATTTCGGCGGTTGCCATGGTGGGTTTGATTTTGGTTCAGCATGGCAAAGGTGCCGACATGGGAGCGGCCTTTGGCAGTGGCGGTTCAGGCAGTCTGTTCGGTGCCAGTGGCAGTGCGAACTTTTTGTCACGGACGACCGCGGTGCTTGCCACGGTGTTCTTTGTGAGCACTCTTGCTTTGGCATATTTTGGAACGCCACGGGCGGCATCATCATCTGGCAGCGTGCTTGAGAACGCGGCCGTGACGGCACCCGCAAATGCAATGCCTACACCAGCCTTACCAGCATCCGGAGCAGCCCAAATTCCAGTCAAATAATTGCCCTGCAAAATGCCTTCTCCACAGCCAATGTGGGGTGAATTCAGGGTAAACTCTAGGTTGCCCAACGATGCCGAATGCCGTTAAGCGGAGCGCGCTGAGTTGGTCAGAAATTCCAGCCGTCGTGGTGAAATTGGTAGACACGCTATCTTGAGGTGGTAGTGGCGAAAGCTGTGCGAGTTCGAGTCTCGCCGACGGCACCAACTTAATATGCTTGATGTGACTTGTTGCATCAAACAGTCAATTGCATCAAATCAGAACATGAATCTTGATCAATACCTGCCAGTCCTGCTTTTCATTTTGATTGGCATTTCGGTTGGCGTTATGCCCCAGATCATTGGCTATATCCTTGGCCCCAATCGACCTGATGCGGCGAAAAACTCTCCCTACGAATGTGGCTTTGAAGCGTTTGGTGATGCGCGCATGAAGTTTGATGTGCGTTATTACCTGATCGCTATTCTTTTTATTCTGTTTGATCTGGAAACTGCACTCCTATTTCCCTGGGCGATGGTGCTCAAGGAGCTTGGGCTTTACGGTTTTTTGGTTGGCTTGGAGATTGTGATCATTCTGACGATTGGGTTTGTTTACATGTGGATCAAAGGCGCCCTGGATTGGGAGTAAAACAATGATTGAAGGTGTTTTCAAAGAGGGTTTTGTCACCACAAGTTACGACCAGGTGGTGAACTGGGCCAAAACAGGTTCGGTGTGGCCTATGACTTTCGGTTTGGCGTGTTGTGCGGTTGAAATGATGCACGCTGCCGCAGCCAGGTATGACATCAGCCGGTTTGGTGCAGAGGTGTTTCGTCCCAGTCCGCGGCAGTCGGACTTGATCATTGTTGCTGGCACCTTGACTAACAAAATGGCGCCAGCCTTTCGCAAGGTGTACGACCAGATGGCAGAACCGCGTTGGGTGATCAGCATGGGGTCTTGTGCCAATGGCGGTGGGTATTACCACTACAGCTACTCTGTGGTGCGTGGCTGTGACCGCATTGTTCCGGTCGACGTGTATGTGCCGGGCTGTCCTCCCACGGCTGAGGCGCTGATTTATGGAATTATCCAGTTGCAGCGAAAAATTCGTCGCACTCAGACCATTGCACGCACGTAAAGGGTAGACGATGACTTTGTATGCTGTAAACCCACTGACTCTCAAGTCGCATATTGACAAGGCCCTGGATGGCTTGGTCGTGAGTAGCGTGGTGGCGCTGGAGGAGTTGACCATTGTGGTCGATGCGGCCAACTACTTTCAGGCTGCAAAAATACTTCGTGACGATCCGTCGTGCTGTTTCGAGCAGATGATTGATTTGTGTGTGGTTGATTACTCGACTTACAAGTGTCAGGCATGGACAGGGTTGAGATTTTGCGTAGTCATGCACTTGCTCTCCGTCAGTCTGAATCAACGCGTTCGACTGAAATCATTTGTGCCTGATGATCTGGCTCCCCTGATGCCCTCGGTGTGCAAGCTCTGGAGCAGTGCCAACTGGTTTGAGCGTGAGGCCTTTGACCTGTTCGGTGTTGTGTTTGAAGGTCATGATGACCTGCGCCGCATCCTGACCGACTATGGTTTCATTGGCCATCCGTTCCGGAAAGATTTTCCGATTTCTGGTCATGTGGAGATGCGCTACGACGCAGAGCAAAAGCGTGTGCTCTATCAGCCGGTCACGATCGAGCCGCGTGAAATCACGCCGCGCATCATCCGTGAAGAAAACTACGGAGGCCTTGCTAATTAGCACTTTGAAACATGGCTGACATCAAGAACTACACCCTGAATTTTGGACCGCAGCATCCGGCTGCGCACGGCGTATTGCGTCTGGTACTGGAACTCGATGGAGAAGTGATCCAGCGTGCCGATCCACACATCGGCTTGCTGCACCGCGCTACAGAAAAGCTGGCAGAGAACAAGACCTACATTCAAGCACTGCCGTACATGGATCGACTCGATTACATGTCAATGATGTGCAATGAACATGCCTATTGCATGGCCATCGAGAAAATGTTGGGGCTTGAGGTCCCGATTCGCGCCAGATACATCCGGGTCATGTTCTCTGAGATCACGCGACTGTTAAATCATTTGCTGTGGGTGGGCGCACATGCCATCGACTGTGGTGCCATGACAGTCATGTTGTTTTCTTTCCGGGAACGTGAGGATCTGCTTGACGTGTATGAGGCTGTGAGCGGCGCGCGCATGCATGCTGCCTACATCCGGCCGGGTGGTGTGTACCGCGATTTGCCGGACACCATGCCACGCCATTCGCCCAACAAGATTCGCAGTGCGAAATCGACTGAAGCGCTCAATCGCAACCGAGGCGGCAGTCTGCTGGATTTTATTGACGACTTCACACAGCGGTTTCCGACTTACCTTGGTGAATACCATACCCTGCTGACCGAAAACCGCATCTGGAAGCAACGTACTGTTGGCATTGGTGTGGTGACGCCTGAGCGGGCATTGAACCTTGGTTTTACGGGTCCCATGCTTCGGGGCTCGGGTATTGCATGGGATCTGCGCAAAACGCAACCCTACGAGGTTTACGACAAGCTCGACTTCGACATTCCAGTGGGCAGGACGGGTGATACCTATGATCGCTACCTGGTGCGCATGGAAGAGATGAAGCAGTCCAACCTGATCATCAAGCAGTGCGTGGATTGGCTCAGGGTCAACCCAGGTCCGGTCATCACTGACAACCACAAGATCGCGCCGCCTGACCGTGAATCAATGAAGTCCAATATGGAGGAGTTGATTCATCACTTCAAGCTTTTCACGGAAGGTTTTCCTGTGCCGGAAGGCGAGGCATATGCGGCCATTGAGCACCCGAAGGGTGAGTTTGGCATTTACCTGATCAGCGACGGTGCCAACAAGCCGTACCGTCTGAAAATTCGACCGCCTGCTTTTGTTCACTTGGCAGCTCTCGATGAGATGGGGCGTGGTCACATGATTGCCGATGCAGTGGCAATCATTGGAACAATGGACATTGTGTTTGGGGAAGTTGACCGATGATTTCTGAAGAATCCAAAGCGCGCTTCGCCAAAGAAGTTGCCAAGTACCCGGCAGACCAGAAGCAGTCCGCCGTCATGGCTTGCCTGACCATCGTGCAGCAAGAATTGGGTTATGTCAGCGCCGAAAGCGAGCAGATGGTTGCCGACTACCTTGGCATGCCAGCAATCGCGGTGCACGAGGTGACCAGTTTCTACAACATGTACAACCAAAAGCCTGTGGGCAAGTACAAGTTGAATGTCTGCACCAATCTCCCTTGCCAGTTGCGCGATGGTGGGAAAGCCTTGGCGCATCTGAAGGAGAAGTTGGGTGTGGACAACAATGAGACCACGTCTGACGGTCTGTTCACCTTGCAGCAATGCGAGTGTCTGGGTGCCTGCGCGGATTCACCTGTGATGCTGGTGAACGACACGACCATGTGCAGTTTCATGTCCAACGACAAGTTGGATCAGTTGATTGACGGCTTGCGTTCTGCTGAGGAGAAGTCATGAACGTCGATCAATTTTTGGCTAAATTTGGCGCCAGTGGCGTTGAAACCTGTTTTCATAACAGGCACATCAACCCGCAGATTTACGCCGACCTGAACGGCAGCAACTGGCGCTTGAGGGATTACGAAGCCCGTGGTGGCTACCAGGCATTGCGCAAGGTGCTGGGGCAGGACGGTGGCGCGGGATTGACCCAGGATCAGGTGATTGCGACGGTCAAGGAGTCTTCCTTGCGCGGACGCGGCGGTGCAGGCTTTCCGACTGGACTCAAGTGGAGTTTTATGCCTCGCCAGTTTCCTGGTCAAAAATACCTGGTGTGCAATTCCGATGAAGGTGAACCGGGTACATGCAAAGATCGCGAAATCATGCAGTTCAATCCACATATCGTGATTGAAGGCATGATCATTGCGGCATACGCGATGGGAATTTCGGTTGGCTACAACTACATTCACGGGGAGATTTTTCAAACTTATCAACGGTTTGAAGAAGCACTCGAAGAAGCTCGTGCCGCTGGTTTGCTGGGGGATCACATTCTTGGCTCAGGGTTCAGTTTCCAACTCCATGCAGCGCATGGTTTTGGTGCTTACATCTGTGGCGAGGAAACAGGTTTGCTGGAGTCGTTGGAAGGCAAAAAAGGCCAACCCCGATTCAAGCCGCCTTTTCCTGCCAGTTTTGGTCTTTATGGGAAACCCACGACGATCAACAACACGGAAACATTTGCTGCGGTGCCATGGATCATCCGAAACGGTGGCCAAGCCTATGTGGAATGTGGCAAGCCCAACAACGGTGGCACCAAGATTTACTCGGTGAGCGGCGATGTGGAGATGCCTGGCAATTTTGAAGTGCCGATGGGTACGCCATTTGCCAAACTTCTGGAGTTGGCCGGCGGCGTTCGCAAAGGGCGTCAGCTAAAAGCGGTGATTCCTGGCGGGTCGTCCTCGCCTGTGTTGCCGGCAGCCGTCATGATGGAGTGCACGATGGACTACGACTCCATCGCCAAGGCCGGTTCCATGTTGGGTTCTGGCGCAGTGATTGTCATGGACGACTCACGGTGCATGGTCAAGAGTTTGCAGCGTCTGAGCTATTTTTACATGCATGAGTCTTGCGGGCAATGCACGCCTTGTCGCGAAGGCACGGGGTGGCTGTCACGTGTGGTGGACCGGATTGAAACCGGCCACGGCCAGATGGCTGATCTTGAACTTCTGAATTCCGTGGCTGCAGACATTCAGGGTCGCACCATTTGTGCATTGGGTGACGCAGCAGCAATGCCGGTACGGGCCATGTTGAAACATTTCATGCCTGAATTTGAATACCATGTGGCGCACAAGACCTGCATGGTTCTTGCTTACGTTTGAGCGAGTCCTAAGATGATTGAAATTGAACTCGACGGCAAAAAGGTAGATATTGCAGAAGGCAGCACGGTCATGCATGCGGCTGAGAAAGCAGGAACCTTTATTCCTCATTTTTGTTATCACAAGAAGCTGAGCATCGCGGCGAGCTGCCGCATGTGTTTGGTTGATATCGAAAAAATGCCGAAACCGATGCCTGCTTGCGCCACGCCTGTGACGCAAGGCATGATCGTACATACCAAGACAGAAAAAGCCATAAAGGCCCAGCAGTCGGTGATGGAGTTTTTGCTGATCAACCACCCACTCGATTGCCCGATCTGTGATCAGGGTGGCGAGTGTCAGTTACAAGACATTGCGGTCGGATATGGCGGCACTTCTTCACGTTACCAGGAAGAAAAGCGCGTCGTTGAAGTGAAGAACGTCGGGCCATTGATTTCCATGCAGGAAATGACACGCTGCATTCATTGCACGCGCTGTGTTCGCTTCGGTCAGGAGATTGCCGGCGTCATGGAACTGGGTATGTCCCATCGCGGTGAGCACGCCCAGATCGAGACGTTTGGCGGCCGCACCATCGACTCGGAGCTATCTGGCAACATGATCGACATCTGCCCGGTGGGTGCTTTGACCAGCAAACCTTTCCGTTACAGCGCCCGAACCTGGGAGTTGTCGCGCCGCAAATCTATCAGTCCGCATGATTCCGCTGGTGCCAACTTGATTGTTCAGGTGAAGAGCAACCGCGTGATGCGCGTGGTGCCTCTTGAGAATGAAGCCGTAAATGAGTGCTGGATTGCTGACCGCGATCGCTTTTCGTATGAAGCGCTCAATGGTGATGATCGCCTGGGCGAGCCCATGATCAAGCAGGGCGGACAGTGGCACGCTGTAGACTGGCAAACGGCACTCGAGTACGTTGCCAATGGCCTGAAGAAAATCGGCAGTGAATTCGGTGCCTCCAGTATTGGCGCCTTGGCCAGTCCGCATTCGACCCTCGAAGAATTGCATCTGGCTGTCAAGCTCATGGAAGGGCTCGGCAGCGGAAACATCGACTATCGCATGCGCAATGCCGAGTTCCCTTTGGCCGAAGGTGTCCGTTATCTGGGGTCGTCGATCGCCTCCTTGTCTGACTTGCAGAGTGTGCTGGTCGTGGGTTCCGATGTGCGCAAAGATCACCCCTTGTTTGCGCAACGCATCCGCCAGGCGGCGCGCAAGGGTTGCGCGGTGAGCGCGATAAATGCGTCACGCCATGATTGGGCCATGCCGGTGGCTCAATTGGTTCAGGCGTCTGCAGACCAATGGGTGACGGCTCTGGCGGCAGTTGCAGCCGCAGTTGCAGCAGAAAAAGGCTGTTCCGCTCCGACCTCTGTAGAAACAAATGACATGTCGGTTGCCATTGCAAAAAGCCTGGTCATTGGCGAGCGCAAAGCGGTGCTGCTTGGTAATGGTGCAGCGCATCATGCACAAGCTTCCAGCTTGCTGGCGTTGTCGCAATGGATTGCCGAACAGACAGGCGCAAGTTTTGGTTACTTGACAGAAGCGTCCAACACCGTTGGTGCCCAATTGGTGGGCGCACAACCAGCACCCGGTGCCTTGAACGCCGGTCAAATGTTGCAAGGCGCGCTCAAGGCAGTCGTGCTGTTGAACACGGAGCCTGAGTTTGATTCAGCGCCTGCTGCCAAGGCCGTTGAAATTCTGGGCAAGGCGCAAATGGTTGTTTCATTGAGTCCTTTTAAGGCCAACATGGCCTTTTGCGATGTCATGTTGCCTGTCGCACCGTTCACGGAGACTTCCGGGACCTTTGTCAATGCTGAAGGGCGCGCGCAGAGTTTCCATGCCGTGGTTCAGCCCTTGCGCGATACGCGCCCTGCATGGAAGGTGCTGCGCGTATTGGCAACCATGCTGGAGTTACCCGGCTTTGATTTTGATTCGTCACAGGATGTTCTCAAAAGCATTTCCGGTCTCACCGCTGGTGACGCTGTGTACGTGGTGCCAGAGCGCTTGAACAATGCCACGAAAGCACTGATTCATCTGGGCGGCCCCGCTGCAACGCCTGTTGTGGCCAGTATTTATCAGCTCGATGGTATCGTGCGTCGCGCGCCCGTCTTGCAGCTGACCGCAGATGCCCGGTCTGTTCAGGCCCAGGAGATTGCAGCATGAGCGATTTCATATTTTCGTATGGTCAGGGGCTCCTGTCAGCGCCTTGGTGGGGTGACATCGCATGGCCGGTCATCTGGGCTTTGATGAAGATTGTGGTGGTACTGGCGGTCGTAATGGGAGCTGTGACCTACGCGACGCTCTGGGAGCGAAAGTTGCTGGGCTGGGTTCAAATTCGGCTGGGTCCAAACCGTGTGGGGCCTTGGGGCTTGTTGCAGCCAATTGCGGATGCCTTGAAATTGATGACGAAAGAAATTGTCCGGCCTGCCAACTCGGACAAGTTTCTTTTTTATCTTGGACCCGTCCTCACCGTGGCACCAGCCTTGACGGCCTGGGCGGTGATTCCATTTGGGCCAGAAATTGCAGTGGCGAACTTGAATGCCGGGTTGCTGTTTTTGATGGCGATCGTGTCCATGGAGGTTTATGGCGTGATCATTTCCGGTTGGTCGTCTAACTCCAAGTACGCATTTTTAGGGTCTTTGCGGGCGTCTGCCCAAATGGTGAGTTATGAGATTGCAATGGGTTTTTGTCTGCTCATTGTGCTGATGATCTCCTCCAGTTTGAATCTGACCGATATTGTCACGGGGCAAGGCAGGGGCTATTTTGCACAGATGGGATTGACCTTCCTGTCCTGGAACTGGTTGCCGTTGTTGCCGATCGTAGTGGTGTTTTTTGTATCTGGTCTGGCTGAAACCAATCGCACCCCTTTTGACGTGATTGAAGGTGAGTCAGAGATCGTTGCTGGTCACATGGTTGAGTATTCCGGCATGTCGTGGGCGATGTTCCAGTTGGCTGAGTACGCCAGCATTTGGATGCTCTCAATCCTGTCAGTAACTTTGTTTTTTGGCGGCTGGATGTCTCCTATAGACAGTGCCTTGTTCAATTGGATTCCTGGCTGGATCTGGCTTGGTTTGAAGACGTTTTTCATCATGACCCTGTTTATTTGGGTGCGGGTCACTTTCCCCAGATTCCGTTATGACCAGATCATGCGATTGGGCTGGAAAATTTTTATCCCAGTGACCTTGGTGTGGCTGGTAGTCGTCGGCGTCTGGATGCAGACCCCTTGGAACATTTGGATTTGATTCGAGCTGTTTATGTCTACCCCAAACTTAAATACCGCTGAGGCGTCAGTCAGTCGTGCCTTTTCGCTGAAGGATTTCTTGTCGAGTTTCATGCTGGTTGAGCTGTTCAAAGGTATGAAGCTCACGGGCAAGTACGCTTTTCGCAGCAAGATCACGCTCGAATACCCTGAGGAAAAGACTCCGTTGTCACCTCGATTTCGTGGGCTGCACGCCTTGCGGCGATATGAAAACGGGGAGGAGCGATGCATCGCTTGTAAGTTGTGTGAAGCGGTGTGTCCGGCCATGGCCATCACCATTGAGTCCGAGGTAAGGGCAGACGGATCACGGCGTACCAGTCGTTATGACATTGACCTCACAAAGTGCATTTTCTGTGGCTTTTGTGAAGAAAGTTGCCCTGTCGATTCAATTGTCGAAACGAACATTCTTGAATACCACGGGGAAAAGCGTGGGGACTTGTATTTCACCAAGGACATGTTGCTTGCTGTGGGTGATCGCTTTGAACAGCAGATTGCAGTCGACAAGGCAGCCGATGCCAAATACCGCTGACTTCTAAGAAAGATACGTTAACCATGGATGTCAAGACTGGTCTGTTTTATATTTTTTCAACGGTGTTGTTGCTGGCGGCGTTTCGTGTCGTAACGGCGCGCAACCCCGTGCATGCAGTGCTTTTTCTCGTGCTGGCCTTTTTTCAGGCATCCATGATCTGGATGCTTTTGAAAGCTGAGTTCCTTGCGATCACCCTGGTGTTGGTCTATGTGGGAGCGGTGATGGTTCTGTTTCTGTTTGTTGTGATGATGCTGGACGTGAAAATCGAGGGGGTACGTGCCGGATTCTGGAAGCATTTCCCATTGGCTGCGGTTGTCGGTGTCCTGATCATTTTTGAGATGTCTGCCTTGCTCATGGGCGGCTTCAAGGTCACTGAAGATCCAAGCGCGTTGGCTGCGCAGTCCGGCGTTCAAGTTTCGAACACCCGTGAGCTGGGTTTGTTGTTGTACAAGCATTACATCTTTCCGCTTGAAGTTGCCGCTGCTGTACTGCTGCTTGCCATGATTGCGGCAATAGCATTGACATTGCGACATCGCAAGGACGTCAAGACGATGGATCCTTCCAAACAAGTGCAGGTGAAGGCTGTGGATCGTTTGGTCGTCGTCAAAGTGTCTGCGACACAACCTTCGCTGCCGTTGCAAGTTACCGACACACCATCCGTGGAGAACAAGGCATGACTTTAACCCTGGGTCACTTTCTTTCATTGGGAGCCATGTTGTTTGCGCTTTCTGTGGTTGGTATTTTTCTGAATCGAAAAAATTTGATCGTCTTGATGATGGCCATTGAGCTCATGCTGCTGGCGGTAAACACTAATTTTGTGGCTTTTTCCCACTATCTTGGTGATTTGAACGGTCAGATTTTTGTGTTTTTTATTCTGACTGTTGCTGCGGCTGAAGCAGCCATTGGATTGGCGATTCTTGTTTTGCTATTCCGCAACAAATCGAACATCAACGTCGATGAACTCAATTCGTTGAAGGGTTAATTAAAAATGAGTCAAACCCTTTCTTCTTCGACGCTGCTGGTGACAGCATTGGCACCGCTGGCGGGTGCACTGGCGGCCGGTATCCTGGGCACCAAGTTTGGTGGCAATGTGATGGGTCGCCGGATGGCACATTCGTTGACCATCCTGGGTGTGTTTCTGTCATTTGTGCTGTCAGCGTTGACACTCAAAAGCGTCGCTCTAGACGGCGCGCGCTTCAATGAAACCATTTACACATGGATGATGCTTGGGCACCTCAAAATGGAGGTTGGTTTTCTGGTGGACGGTCTTACCGCCATGATGATGTGTGTGGTGACCTTTGTTTCGTTGATGGTGCATATTTACACCATTGGCTACATGGAGGAAGACGAAGGGTACAACCGGTTTTTTGCCTATATCTCCTTGTTCACGTTTTCGATGTTGATGCTGGTCATGAGCAACAACATGCTGCAACTCTTCTTCGGTTGGGAAGCAGTCGGTCTGGTGTCGTACCTTCTCATTGGTTTCTGGTTCAACAAGCCGACAGCAATTTTCGCCAACATGAAGGCATTTCTCGTCAATCGCGTGGGCGACTTTGGGTTTATTTTGGGCATTGGATTGTTGGCAGCCTACACCGGGACTCTCAACTACAGCGAAACCTTTGCCAAGTCGAGTGAGTTGGCCAAGTTGACCTTGCCTGGTACCGACTGGATGTTGATCACCGTGATCTGTATTTGCCTTTTCATTGGTGCCATGGGCAAGTCGGCGCAGTTTCCGCTGCACGTCTGGTTGCCAGACTCGATGGAAGGCCCCACCCCAATTTCCGCCCTTATCCATGCTGCCACAATGGTGACCGCAGGCATTTTCATGGTGGCACGCATGTCGCCATTGTTTGAACTCAGTGATGCCGCGCTCAATTTTGTCTTGATCATTGGCGGCATCACGGCGTTGTTCATGGGTTTTCTGGGCATCATTCAAAACGACATCAAACGCATTGTTGCGTATTCAACCTTGTCGCAACTCGGGTACATGACAGTTGCGCTCGGTGCCTCGGCTTACTCGGTTGCCGTGTTCCACCTGATGACCCATGCCTTCTTCAAGGCGTTGCTGTTCCTTGCTGCCGGATCGGTGATCATGGGCGTTCACCATAACCAGGACATCCGCTGGATGGGTGGGCTTCGCAAGTACATGCCCATTACCTGGATCACCAGTCTGCTTGGATCGCTGGCCTTGATTGGTACACCTCTTTTTTCAGGTTTCTATTCCAAAGATGAGATCATCATGGCGGTTCACGCGAGCAGTTTGCCGGCCGCTGGTTTCGCTTATTTTGCGGTGCTGGCAGGTGTCTTCATCACTGCGTTCTATTCGTTCCGGCTCTATTTCCTGGTGTTTCACGGAGAAGAGCGGTTTGACCAGAATCCTGATGCGCATCATGGCCATGGTCATGACCACCATCACGGGCATGACAGCAAACCGCATGAATCGCCCTGGGTGGTGACCGTTCCTTTGGTCCTTCTGGCCATTCCATCGGTTCTGATCGGCTTCATCACCATTGCCCCCATGCTGTTTGGAGATTTTTTCAAGGACGCCATTTTTGTCAATCCGGCTATCCATCATGCAATGGAAACCCTTCAAGAAGAGTTTCACGGCCCGGTGCAGCTGGCCTTGCATGGTTTGATGGCCGCACCGTTCTGGTTGGCGCTGGCGGGTGTTGCGTTGTCGTATTACATGTACATGGTCAATCCGGCATTGCCTGGGGCGATCAAGCGCCGTGTCGAACCCATCTACAAACTGCTTGAGAACAAATATTACATGGACTGGTTCAACGAAAACGTGTTGGCACCTGCTGCGCGCGGTTTGGGTCTGGCGCTTTGGAAGGTTGGCGATCAGGCGGTGATTGACGGTGCGGTTGTGAACGGGTCATGGCGCATTGTGGGGTGGGTATCAGGACTGGTGCGCAAGGTGCAGACGGGCTTCCTGTACGACTATGCACTGACCATGGTTCTGGGTGTCTTTGTGCTGATGACGTATTTCGTCTGGCTCAAATAGGAGAAATATAAAAATGGGTTTGTTGAGCCTGGCTATTTGGACACCGATTGCCTTCGGTGTGTTGTTGCTCGCGCTTGGTCGTGATGACCAGGTGAAAGCTGTTCGCTGGATCGCGCTGGTTGGCGCAGTGGTCAGTTTATTGGTGACCTTGCCGCTGTACACGAAGTTTGATGTGACGACTGCGGCTATGCAATTTGTCGAGAAAGGGCCCTGGATTGAGCGTTTCAACATCAACTATCACTTGGGTATCGATGGCATTTCGGTTTGGTTTGTCCTGCTGACAGCGTTCATCAATGTGATTGTGGTGATCGCCGGATGGGAAGTGATCACCAGCCGTGTCAACCAGTACATGGCTGCCTTCCTGATTCTGAGCGGCTTCATGATTGGTGTATTCAGCGCCTTGGACGGCATGTTGTTTTACGTCTTTTTTGAGGCAACCTTGATCCCGATGTACCTCATCATTGGCGTTTGGGGTGGCCCCAACAAGATTTATGCTGCCTTCAAGTTCTTCCTGTACACACTGATGGGTTCGTTGCTAATGTTGATCGCATTGATCTACCTGTACACAACATCGGGCGGGAGTTTTGATCTGTTGACCTGGCACAAGCTCCCACTTGGCCAGACAGCGCAGAGTCTGCTGTTCTTTGCATTTCTTGCGGCATTTGCGGTCAAGGTGCCCATGTGGCCGGTTCACACCTGGTTGCCTGACGTGCACGTTGAGGCGCCCACTGGTGGGTCTGCAGTGCTGGCAGCCATCATGTTGAAACTCGGGGCGTACGGTTTTCTGCGGTTTTCAATGCCAATCACGCCCGACGCGTCCCATGAATGGGCGGGGCTGATGATTGGTCTGTCGCTGGCTGCCGTAATCTACGTGGGCCTGGTGACCATGGTTCAGAAGGACATGAAAAAACTGGTGGCTTATTCATCGGTTGCGCACATGGGTTTTGTGACACTGGGTTTCTTCATCTTTAACGATCTGGGTGTCGCGGGTGGTATCGTGCAAATGATTTCGCATGGTTTCGTGTCTGCTGCCATGTTCCTAGGGATTGGTGTTTTGTATGACCGTGTGCATTCGCGCGAAATTTCAAGCTACGGTGGCGTCGTCAATACCATGCCTAAGTTCACGGCTTTTGCGTTGCTATTTGCAATGGCGAATTGTGGTCTTCCAGGTACTGCAGGATTTGTCGGCGAATGGATGGTGATTTTGGGTGCTGTGAAGGTCAATTTCTGGATTGGCATGGCGGCAGCAAGTGCCTTGATTTTTGGCGCGGCCTACACGCTGTGGATGTTCAAGCGAGTCTATCTTGGCCCTGTTGCCAACGACCATGTCAAGCATTTGAACGATATCGATGCGCGTGAGTTTTTCTACTTTGCCTTGCTTGCAGTTGCGGTCTTGTACATGGGCTTGTATCCGAAGCCATTTACCGATGTGATGGACGTTTCTGTTGCCGAACTGCTTAGGCACGTGGCCCAATCGAAACTGAACTGATCAGTTTGCGTTGACAACACCGAGATAAGAGATCCCTATGATTGACAAACTGAGTCTGATCGCTGTTTACCCCGAAATTTTGCTGCTGACCATGGCATGCGTGATCGCGTTGTTGGATTTGAGTGTGCAAAGCCGCACCCGCACGTCCACTTATCTGGTCACCATGCTGACACTGGCTGTGGTTGCCGCGTTGCAGGCAAGTTATGCGTCCTCCGGTCAGACCATGTATGCGTTTGGCAACATGGTGGTCAGTGATGCCATGGGCAATTGGCTCAAATGTTTTGCAACGCTGGCCGTGATGGTTTCGCTGGTGTATGGGCGCGCTTATGCGGCTGACCGCGACATGATGCGCGGTGGCGGCGAGCTGTTCGTTGTAAGCCTGTTTTCCCTGCTTGGCATGTTTGTCATGATTTCAGGCAACAATTTCCTGGTCATTTACATGGGTGTGGAGTTGTTGACCTTGTCAAGCTACGCGTTGGTTGCGTTGCGGCGCGACGATACCTTGTCAATCGAAGCTGCAATGAAGTATTTTGTGTTAGGTGCCCTTGCTTCGGGTTTTCTCTTGTATGGCATGTCGATGTTGTATGGAGCGACGGGGTCGCTGGATCTCCATGAAGTGTTCAAAGCCATCAACTCCGGTCAAATCAAACACCAAGTGTTGGTATTCGGGTTGGTGTTTCTGATTTCCGGATTGGCCTTCAAACTCGGTGTTGTACCGTTTCACATGTGGATTCCGGATGTCTACCAAGGCGCACCAACCGCCATCACGTTGATGATTGGCGGCGCGCCGAAACTTGCTGCATTTGCTGTTTTCATCCGTTTGCTGGTGGAGGGCTTGTTGCCATTGGCCATCGATTGGCAGCAAATGTTGATGGTGCTTGCGATTGCGTCACTTGCGATCGGCAATTTGGCAGCGATTGCCCAGACCAACATCAAACGCATGTTGGCTTTTTCTACCATTTCTCACATGGGTTTTGTATTGATAGGCATGATGTCTGGCGTGGTGAACGGGCATGTGGAAGCGGCTGGGAATGCCTACAGTTCATCCATGTTCTATGTGATCTCCTACGTATTGACCACTTTGGCGAGTTTCGGTGTGATCTTGCTGCTGTCGCGCGAAGGTTTTGAGAGCGAAGAGATATCCGACTTTGCGGGGCTGAACCAGCGCAGCCCGTTCTATGCGGGCATCATGGCGGTCTGTCTGTTTTCCTTGGCGGGCATTCCTCCGATGATTGGCTTTTACGCAAAACTCGCCGTGCTCCAGGCGTTGGTTGCCGCTGGAGGCCCATTGCACCTCGGGTTGGCTGTTTTTGCGGTGTTGATGTCGCTGATTGGCGCTTTCTACTACCTGCGTGTTGTGAAGGTGATGTATTTCGATGCACCTGTCACAACTGGTCAGATCACTGCGCCGTTTGAAGTTCGGGCGGTGTTGTCACTGAACGGCGCGTTGTTGCTGGTGCTCGGTTTGGTTCCGGGCGGGCTGATGGCGTTGTGTGCCAACGCCGTGATGCAAATGCTCGCCAGCTGACCTTGTCGATTCCGCCTGATGAGCAGTTTGAGTCCTACTGGTCAGTCGGTGGAAGGGCTTGTTGAAGAGAAGATTCACAGCCTTGAACTGTTCAAGGGCAAGTTTCTTCATGCTTTCTTGGACGAGGTGCGATTGCCCGGTGGTGCGATCGGCAGGCGTGAATACGTTGTTCATCCAGGTGCTGTCATGGTGATCCCGCTCATTGAAGGCGAGGACGGGCAGATTTCGGTTGTGCTGGAGCGGCAGTTTCGTTACCCTGTCGGCAGAGTTATGATCGAATTCCCTGCCGGCAAGCTCGACCAAGGGGAAGACTGCTTTCATTGCGCGCAGCGTGAGTTGCGTGAAGAAACCGGCTACACCGCAACCCAATGGGCCCACGCCGGAGTTTTACATCCTGTGATCGCTTATTCGACCGAATTCATCGACATCTGGTTTGCGCGCGGTTTGCGTCCTGGGCCACGGCAACTCGATGAAGGTGAGTTTTTGGAACTCATGACTGCGACACCATCACAATTGCTCGACGGATGCCGCGATGGACTCATCACCGACGGCAAGACGCTTACTGGTGCCTTGTGGCTGCAAAACGTGATCTCGGGTCTTTGGTCGCTTGATTGGCAAGATGTCAGCAACTGATGCAACAGCAGCACTTCGATGAAAGTACTCGACCTGGAGTGTGAGCAAGGCCATGTGTTCGAGGGGTGGTTCGCATCCGAAGATGACTTCCTGGCTCAGCATGCAGGCAGGCTGATCCTTTGTCCGGTGTGTGGCAACGACACCGTGACCAGGCGTTTGAGTGCACCTCGGCTTAATTTGGGTGCAACTCAGCTGGTCGAATCACCGACCGCTGAGTTTGCAGGCACTGATCCGTCCAGAGCCATGCAGCAGCAGTGGTTGATGGCGTGTCGTCACATCATTGACAACACGGTGGATGTGGGCACTGAGTTTGCTGCTCAGGCACGAAAAATTCACCACGGTGAGGCTATTGAGCGCTCGATCCGTGGTCAGGCTAGTCTGCAGGAGGTGCAGACTCTGCTGGATGAGGGTATCGCTGTGGTGCCAATCGTTCTGCCTGATAGCCTGAAGGGGCCATTGCAGTAACCTGTGCATCGCCCGCAAACGTTGTTGTATGCAATTTTTGCATAAAGTAATGAGTCTGCTCCGGATGGTTGGCGGAATATGGCCCGGATCCCTAAAATTCCGGCCATCCAAAAGAACAACCGGAGACCTCAATGACTGATGCCACTCTTGCTGCACTGCGTACTTATGCCCTTGAAAACGCGGGGACGGCCTCGCACCATTTGGCTGACTTCGTCTCAGCCTACTTCGCGAACACTGATCCCGACGAGCTGCGCAGTCGTGGCCTGTCGACCCTGCTCGCCCTTGCCAATGCGCATTGGAGATTGATGGACTCGGTGCCTGACGAGGCTGGCGCGCGGATCCGTGTTTATAACCCTACCTTGGCAGAAGATGGATTTGTCAGTGAGCACACCCTTGTTCAGATCGTTCATGAGGACATGCCCTTCCTGGTGGATTCGGTCACCATGGCCGTTAACCGCAGTGGCCGTGTGGCGCACTGGATCGTTCACCCGCTGCTCGATGTGACACGTGATGCCAACGGCATGTTGGTTGGGACGTCACTTGCCACGCCTGGAGCGAATCACACCCGACACATCACTTCGTTGATTTTGGTCGAATGCGACCGCATTTTGTTGGCTGTGGACCGTGCGCAACTGGCCTCCGAATTGTCACGGGTGTTGCATGATGTACGGACGGCGGTGTCAGATTGGCCCGCTATGCTCAAACATCTGCAAGATGTCCGGGAAGCGTCCACCAAGTCGTCTTTGAGTACCGCTGGACAGCAGGAAGGAGCTGAATTTCTGCGCTGGCTTGAAGCACAACACTTCACATTTTTGGGTGCGCGTGACTATGAATTGGCGAACGATGCAGACGGCGTAAGGCTGGTGGCCGTGCCCGAGTCCGGTCTGGGAATCTTGCGCAGTGAACCCAAAACACCCGTGAGCCGCTTGCCCGCTGACGCGCTTGATTTTGTGGATTCTGACCAATTGGTGCTGGTGACCAAAGCCATGACCCGCTCCACCGTGCACCGTCCGTCATGGCTGGATTGTCTGACGGTCAAACGCTTTGATGACGCTGGAAAAGTGATCGGTGAAGCGCGTTTTCTGGGGCTTTACACCTCTAAAGCCTATGCAGCGCGTGTGGGCGACATTCCGCAGATTCGCCGCCGTGCCACGGATGTCATGGCTGCTGTGGGTGTCTTGCCCGAAAGTCATGCGGCCAAGTCGCTGCAATCCATTCTGGATTCCTACCCTCGCGATGAACTGCTCCAGGTGGATGCCACGACCTTGATTGATCACGCCGTCGGTATTTTGCGGCTCCAGGAGAGCCAACGTGCCCGCGTCTTCCTGCGCCGTGACCCCTTTGGCCGTTTTACCTCGGTGCAAGTGTTTGTGCCGCGCGACCGCTACAACACTGAACTGCGAATCAAGATTGGTGATGAACTTAGTCGGGCGCTGGATGGCTTGTCGATCGAATTCACCCCGATGCTGACCGACAGTCCGCTGGCGCGCATCCATTATTTGGTTCGCGCCCGCCAGCAAGCCCCCAAAAACATCGATGTGCCAGCACTTGAAGCGCGCATTGCCCAACTCGCCCGGCGCTGGGAAGATGATTGCAAGCAGACATTGCTGCAAATGCACGGTGAAAACCAAGGCCTTGCGTTGGCCAATCGATTTGCCAGCAGTTTTCCAGCCGCCTACCAGGAAGAATTCCCGGGTGCCATGGCCGCAGACGATGTCCAAGTGCTTGCCGGTCTGTCTGACGCCGCGCCCATGGCTGTGCGTTTGTACCGCCCACTCGACAGCAAGCAAGGCTTGCTGCGATTCAAGATTTTCAGTTTACGAAAGGTGGCCTTGTCAGACTCACTGCCGGTGCTGGAACGCATGGGTGCGCGCGTGCTGGATGAGCATCCATACCATTTGACAGTCGATGCTGCAGCGTCTGAGTCCTTGGGTTTCTGGATCCATGACCTCGGGCTGCAACTTCCTCTTAACACCGAATTTGCTTTGGTACGTGAGCGTTTTGAGGCTTTGTTTGTGCAAGTCTGGTGCAACGAGTTTGACAGTGATGATTTGAACAAACTGGTGCTGGTGACCTCTTTGGCCGCCCGTGAAATTGGTGTGTTGCGCGCTTACACACGATATTTCAAGCAGTTGGGTTTTCCGTTCAGTCAAAGTTACCTAGAGGCCACGCTGCACAAAAATGCAGCACTGGCTCAAGCCTTGTACCAACTTTTTGCAGCCCGCTTTGACCCTGCTCTGGACCAGGACCGAAATGAGTTGCAGAGCAATCTTGGCAAGACAATTGACGCGCAACTGAGTGCGGTGGCAAGTTTGGAAGAGGATCGCATCCTTCGCCAATACCACCTGACCATCCTGTCCACCTTGCGTACCAATGTGTGGCAACTGTCTGGCACCGGAGCCATCAAGCCCTACATGAGTTTCAAGTTCAACTCGCGCAGTGTGCCTGGCATCCCTGAGCCCAAGCCACTTTATGAAATATGGGTGTATTCCCCGCGCGTGGAAGCTATTCACCTGCGCTTTGACAAGGTGGCACGTGGTGGCTTGCGCTGGTCGGACCGACGTGAAGACTTTCGTACCGAAATTTTGGGACTCGTCAAAGCCCAGCAGGTCAAAAACACAGTCATCGTACCGGTCGGCTCCAAAGGCGGTTTTGTGTTGAAAAGCCCGCCACCATCCGCTGATCGTGATGCCTTCATGGCCGAGGGCGTTGCCTGCTACAAGCTGCTGCTCGGCGGTATGCTGGATTTGACCGACAATCTGGTCAAAGGCCAAGTGGTGCCGCCCAAACAGGTGGTTCGCCATGATCTGGATGACCCCTACCTTGTGGTGGCAGCCGACAAGGGCACCGCCAGTTTCTCGGACATTGCCAACAGTGTTTCTGCAGAATATGGATTCTGGTTGGGTGACGCATTTGCTTCGGGCGGTTCGGTCGGGTATGACCACAAAAAAATGGGCATCACGGCACGCGGTGCCTGGGAATCGGCCAAGCGCCACTTTAGGGCAATGGCGCACGACATTCAGACCACACCGTTTACCGTCGTCGGCATTGGTGACATGTCAGGTGATGTGTTTGGCAACGGCATGTTGTTGTCGACCAAAATCAAACTGGTAGCCGCGTTTGACCACAGGCACATTTTTATCGACCCGACACCGGATGTCGCGCTCAGTTTTGCTGAGCGCCAACGCCTGTTCAATTTGCCCCGCTCCAGTTGGGATGACTATGACCGAAGCCAGATGTCGGAGGGCGGTGGCATTTACCCGCGTTCGGCCAAGTCGATTCACCTCTCAGTTGCTGCGCGTAGCGTGTTGGGTATTGACGCAGAAGACCTGTCGCCAAATGACCTGTTGCATGCATTGCTGCAAGCCCCGGTTGACATGATCTATAACGGTGGCATTGGCACTTATGTGAAGTCCTCGTTGGAG